>JAJDAB010000708.1 GCA_029262095.1 Candidatus Hydrogenedentota bacterium | reverse complement strand
TCATGGAATCGATATCCTACTGTTCAAGAATGATCTTTATGGTTTCGGCACCAATCATCGCAGTGATGCGGTAGCCCCATTGCTCGCGTGCATCTTGATACTCGTCCTCGGTCAGCGTCTGCATCTTTTCCAGACTCGATTCACCGGGATCGACTACAACGTAGTTCTCGAAATAGATAATCCGCTCAAGCACGCGAATCGAAAGATCCAACAAGTTACCGATGCTGCTTGGAGTCGTCTTGAAGAACCAAATGTGTGTGACCGGCACCGCCAACTTGATACAACCCATGCGTTCGCGACGCACTTTGGATTCAGTCACTTCCACACCGCATCGATCACAAACAATACCGCGATGCTTCACTTTCTTATATTTACCGCACGCGCATTCCCAGTCCTTCACAGGACCGAAGATACGCTCGCAAAAGAGACCATCTTTTTCCGGCTTGAAAGTCCGATAATTGATCGTCTCCGGCTTCTTCACTTCTCCGCGCGACCACTTCAGAATATCTTCAGGAGACGCCAGCCGAATTTGGAGCGCGTTAAATCGGTCACCCGTTGTCGGTACGTGTTTGGCCATGCGTTCTTAACCCTCCACCGCTTCGTCTTCGTCTTCGCCACTCTCAACTTTAAGCAGCTTAATGACGTCCAAGCACAGGCTCTGCATTTCCCGCACCAACACGTTAAAGGATTCGGGTCGGCCGGGCTCAACGTCCCGGTCGCCTTTAACCACCGCTTCATACGCCTTGGTGCGTCCCTGAATGTCGTCACTCTTGATTGTGAGTAGCTCTTGCAAGGTATACGCGGCACCGTAGGCTTGAAGCGCCCACACTTCCATTTCACCAAACCGCTGGCCACCGAATTGGGCTTTACCACCCAACGGCTGCTGCGTCACCAACGAGTACGGCCCAATGGCCCGTGCATGAATTTTGTCATCAACCAAATGGTTCAGTTTCAGCATGTAGATTTGGCCGACCGTCGTTTCCTGGGAAAACTCGCGGCCGGTTCGCCCGTCACGCAGCTTAATTTTGCCGTGCTCCGGTAACCCGGCTTCGGATAGGAATTCGCGAATACGCTCTTCAGAAGCGCCATTGAATACCGGCGTGGCAAATCGCATACCCAACGCGCCGGCTGCCCAACCCAAATGGGTCTCCAAGATTTGGCCGACGTTCATACGCGACGGCACGCCCAACGGATTCAACAAGATTTGAACCGGTGTTCCATCTGGCAGGAAGGGCATGTCTTGGACCGGCATGATCTTCGCGATCACGCCCTTGTTCCCGTGACGCCCGGCCATCTTATCGCCCACCGACATCCGGCGCTTGGTCGCAACAAAAACTTTTACCAGCTTGATAACGCCTGGCGGCAACTCGTCGCCTTTTCGCATTTGATCGATTTTGCTGTCACGAAATGCAATCAACTTCGCTTCTTCCATCGCAGCCATATTGACCAACCGCGTCAGACGTTGTTGCACTTTCTTATCTTCAATGCGCATCCGAGCCAACACACTGTATTCGGCTTTTTCGAGATGCGAAACTTTAACGCGTTTTCCGGATTCCAACGCGATCGATTCGGTCTTATGATCGAATACGCTTTCGAGAATCTTAATACCAACGAGGTCGGTCTTGACCAAGCCAACAAAGGTCTTCCGAATCTCGTTAATTTGCTCCTGATACTCGCGCTTGAGCTTGCTCACCGCTTGGTTCAACGCGCTCTTCGGACCACCGTCCACTTTTTCGCGTCGGCTGGATTCTTTCACATCCACGACCACGCCGTTCACACCCGGCGGTACGGTCAATGAAGCATCACGAACATCTTCCGCTTTTTCACCGAAAATGGCGCGCAACAGTTTTTCTTCCGGCGCCAGCTCGGTCTCGCCTTTGGGCGTGACTTTACCGACAAGGATGTCACCGTGCTTAACCTTCGCGCCGATTCGGACGATGCCGTTTTCGTCGAGATTGTTAAGTGCTTCTTCGCCAACATTTGGAATATCGCGCGTGATTTCTTCGGGACCCAGTTTCGTGTCCCGCGCTTCGATATCGAATACTTGTATGTGAATCGACGTGAACGCGTCTTCCTTAACGAGGTCTTGGCTCAGCAAGATTGCGTCTTCGAAGTTGTACCCTTCCCACGGCACGAATGCGACGAGAATATTTTTGCCTAGCGCCAATTCACCGTCATGCGTTGCGGGGCCGTCCGCGATAATATCGCCGGCCTCGACGACTTCGCCGCGCTGAACGATGGGTGTTTGATTGATACACGTATTCTGATTGGACCGAACGAATTTCTTCAGACGATAGACGTCCTCATCCGCACGGAACGGATTCTCATCCGCGCCTTTGGAACTCTTGTGGCGAATGCGAATGACTTCGCTATCCGCGTACTCGATAACGCCTGAACGCTCCGCTTTTACTACGGTGCCTGCGTTCTTCGCCGTTACCCGTTCAAGGCCGGTCCCTACATACGGCGAATCCGTCTGCAACAGCGGCACGGCTTGACGTTGCATGTTGGAACCCATCAATGCGCGGTTCGCATCGTCATGCTCGAGAAATGGAATCAAAGCTGCCGCGACGCTCACCAACTGCTTTGGCGACACGTCCATGTAATCGACTTCTTTCGGTTCCGCCTGGGGGAAATCGCCGCGATGACGACTCAATACGGTTGTATCCGTTAGCCGCTGCTTATCACTAATCGTGGCATTGGCCTGCGCGATGATGTAGTTGTCTTCGTCGTACGCCGACAACATTTCGGTGTCAATCGACACTTTGCCGCTGTCGACTTTTCGATACGGGGTTTCAAGGAATCCGTACTGATTGATACGCGCATACGTGGAAAGGGACGCCATCAAACCAATGTTCGGGCCTTCAGGCGTTTCGATCGGACAAATGCGACCATAGTGCGTGGGGTGTACGTCACGTACTTCGAAACCTGCGCGATCCCGACTCAAACCACCCGGCCCCAACGCGCTCAAACGGCGCTTATGTGTCAATTCCGCAAGCGGGTTAATCTGATCCATGAAATGCGAGAGTTGGCTACGGCCAAAAAAGTCTTTGATCACCGCACTTACCGGTTTCGGATTGACCAGATTCTGTGGCGAGAGTTGATCGTCTTCTTGGAAATTCATCCGCTCGCGTACGGTGCGCTCCATCCGTACAAGTCCGATGCGAACCTGATTCGCCAGCAACTCGCCCACCGCGCGGACGCGTCGATTTCCGAGATGATCGATATCGTCCAAAACGCCTTCACCGGATCGGAGCTTGACCAAGTATTGTAACGTCGCAACGACGTCTTCTTTATTAAGCGTCTTGATTTCCTGTTCCGTTTCGAGCCCCAGCTTGCGATTGATTTTGTAACGACCCACAGGCGCGAAATCGTAACGCGAAGCATCGAAAAACAGTTTTTGGAAAAATGATCGCGTCGTCGCATCCGTTGCCGGATCGCCCGGGCGGATACGCGAGTAAATTTCTCGGTAGGCATCTTCTTGTGTTTGTGTTGGATCGAGCGACAGGGTATTTGCGATCGAAGGATCGCCGACGACATCTTTGTCGTTGATGACTTCGAATTCTTTGATGTTCGAGCGCATGATCCGGCCAATTGAAGCCTCGGAGATTTCTTGCGCAGCTTCACCCAGGATTTCGCCGGTCTCTTCGTCGATGATGTCATCGGCCAGAATCCGGCCTTCAAATTCGAGCGGATCGAAACTCTTACTGCCGATCTTAATCTTCGATCGACCGGGCACCGCTTTCTCAGTTCTATAGAAGAGCTTGAGGATTTCCGCATTCTCAACAAAACCGAACGCCCGCAGAAACGCCGTGGCAATAATCCGGGACCGACGATCAATGGTGAGCCACAGCACATCGTTGACGTCGTATTCGAATTCGAGCCACGCGCCCCGATAGGGGATGATCCGCGCGGTCATTAACACTTTTCCGTTTTGGTGAACTTTCGTTTCGAACGAAACACCAGGCGACTTGTGCAATTGACTCACGATGACACGCTCGGCGCCATTAATGATGAAAGTACCGGTGGGGGTCATCATCGGCAATTCGCCGAGGAATACTTCCTGCTCCAGCATGATTTGTTCACGCTGTTCGCCTGTCGTACCCACTTCCTCATAGCGAACTAGGCGAAGCAACGCCTTCAAAGATGCCGCATATGTGAGACCACGTTCCTGGCTTTCCTCGACGGTGTACTTCGGTGGCGCAAATGAATAGTGAACAAATTCAAGCCGCGTGAGCCCATCCGGAGAAGCAATGGGAAAGACATCCAGAAAAACTTCCTGAAGACCCACCAGTTGCCGCTCATCCGGTGGGATTTCCCATTGAAGAAAATCGTTGTACGATTTCGTTTGAATCTCAATGAGATTCGGTAACTCAAACTGATCCGGGACACGAGCCAAAGAATGCCGTTGAGTGTGGAGATTTGGAGCTACAGCCATGCGATATTCCCCTTGCCGAGTTCGCAGTTAAAGTCGGTGTAACAAGGCAGATCGATCCAGACACCGGTCCCGTGGAAACGAAATTCGTGTCGAGAATTGGCCTATGGACACACTTATACCCGAAGGGCAAACAAACGAGGAGGCTATCATAGCCTAAGAGGCCTGTCAATAGCGAGACCAAGCCATCCTGGCGGAAAGCAAAATGAACGGCCCGAGATCCCCGATCGAACTTAACTCTATATTTATCAATGAGTTAGAAGATTGATGCCATAACGATCCCAGGTTTCGATAGCCTTTCCATCAACATGTAAGTCTTTATATTATATAGACTTACTATTTATTTCCCATGATCTCCGCAAAGTTAGGTTCGGCGTCTTCTTCGCCTTGGCCCATGGCCCATAACGCCGCATCCACTACCGATTTTTGGAAGATTTCGGTCGACCAAACATCTTCGCGGTGGCCCATTCCATTGAAAAAGACGCGCCCATCACCGTATTTGCTGCACCAGGCGATCGGATACGGGTCAATATCATACATAGGCTGCTTACTACGTTCTTCGCCTGGATCCATGAGGGCCAGAACGTGAATATTGTCCTTGTTCACGTTCTTGAACACGTACCATTCATCCTTGATCGACCATTCGGCTGGGATATTCGCCATGGTTGGATGATCGGCGTCCACCACTTTGACGGTCCCTTCGAACTGGGCACCGTGGCCTTTGAACTCACCACCCACCATTTGAGTATAAGGTGTGGGCGGATCGCCGTCTTTGGCGTGCATCGTGTCCGAAGCGCAGTGAAATCCCATAAACGCCCCGCCGTTCTTGACCCATTCAAGCAATTCAGCGAGTCCTTCTTCCGTCACGGGCGGATGGCCCGCTTTTGAGGGCGTGTGGTGCAGGTCACCCTGGGTGAAGAAGATAACGAGCGAGTAGTTCGACAGGTTATCCGCGTTGATATCGCCGCCGTTCTTTGTGCAATCCATGGTTCCGCCAGCGTCTGCGGCGAGGTCGGAGATGATTTTGCACACGTGGCTATCATTGCCGTCCTCCTCTTGAATGCACGAATGTTCGAAAAAGGACGACCGGCTGAAAAACAGTACTTGGGCCTCAACCGCGGCCGAAAAAGCCATCCCGATAGCAAAAACGGCTAAGAAAATCCGATATCGGTTCATGCAATAAATCCTCTTTGGTGACGGCGGATAGCCCGCCGGGTGTCCGAATCCGTTACCCTATTCTCGACTCGTGAGCTTGTCAAGGGTTCGTGTGAGGCGATGTCGACCGATGTAACCGTGCATAGTTGACCATCGTCAAATAGGTCCACAGGGTAGGCCCGCCGACACTACTGACACGCGCGAATGGATGTAGTGGGACGTCGCTCAGGTGACCGCAATCGCCGTATCGGGCGTTGCATGTCGAACGTGGGGTTCGAGTCGTTCGTGTTCGGCGTGTTCACGGCGGAAATTCTCAAGGGCGTTGTGGCGCACGACTACGGCCATCGCAACGAGGAACCAGTACGGTTCCATGATACGCACAATCAAGAATGAAATGGTGGCCATTGAATGCGCGATGAGCGCGATCGTGATCGCAAACACGGCAATTCCAAGGCCGCGCCCAACCCAGTCGTCCGCCCATTGATAGGCTTGCCGCGTCGTTTTTAGTACTCGCAGCTGCATGAATACGAACGCCGCAAATCCCAAAAGACCCGTTTCAATAATGACGCGCGCATATTGACTATCAAGTACGCGATCCCATGCAACGCCTCCACCGAACCAAGGCCAAACGCGAAGATTGAATCGCACTTTCTCCCAGACATAAATACGTTCATGGGTGGACTTGTCGACGGTAATCCCGGTTTCGTATTCGCCGAGTTGGACCGCTTTACCGTCGTCGATGAATGTGTTGCTCACGCGGTCTTGCACGTCGGTAGGCATGATCTGTCTTGAGAAAATAAGAATCAGTGCGAGGGCTGCAACCATCCAGTGTTTTTTTGCGATGAGCGCCAGCGTGACCATCCCGACGATCATCGCGATATACGAGGCGCGCGACAGGGTAAACAACATTGGAAAAAAGGTCAGCATTGCCAAACCGAAACACAGGAATCGCAGTTTTCGAGTGGGCGCTTGCGTAAACAGCGCCGCGGCCAGCAACGTCACCATTGTCAGATAGCCACCGAGCGTGTTCGGTTCAGATCCGCCTTGTTCAAACGGTGAACTGACCCGCGCTTCGTCCGTAAACTGTCGGCTATGAATACCGAATACGGCGACAATTATCGCGACAATGAAAAACAGCAACAGTTGTTTTCGTATTTGGTCGTTTGTTCGGATGGCCGTACCTACGAACACGAACACCATATAGAATTCAAGCATTTTGAGCAGGACGAACATGGACGTTTTTTTGTCGAACAACGGTATTGAGGCGCGAAATGCCAGCATGGTGGAAAACAAGCAACATGCAAAGTACAACACGATGCCAATGTTGATCGGACTGGGTAGCCATAGCGCGCCCTTGTTCTCATAGGCGTTTTTAAACAGTACCCCAAAAAATACAACAATGATCAGTATGTCGTCATAGCGCAAATTAACGGCACGGCGCGCGGTCCCGACATCGCCCTCTCCAATCTCTGGGGACAACATCATCGCCACGACGAGGAAGTACACACCCCAGTCCACACGCATCATCGTGATGCCAAAAATGAGTAGGCTCACCGCGAGCGCAACGGTAACGGTTTGATTCTTGAAATAGATATGGGCGAATAGCACCGCGATCGCCGCTATCAGGACGAACGCGGCAAAGATGGGCGCTTCTACCTGACTCTCGGCGGTCTCACCGCGGCCGATTTGGTATTCAGCAGAGTTGAAAGAAGTCATAGGCTACGCTTGAATCGCGCGCAGGAGGCGCGTCACGTCTGGAAGTGGTACCAACGGCGCCGGTTATTGGCGGCAGCAGCGTCGTCGTAATAGTAATAATAATAGTAGTAGTTGCGACGGGTCGCTTCGAGGCCATTGAGCACAGCGCCCACAACATTGGCCTGCGCGGTATCCAACAGTTTCTTACCGCGGAGTATCGTTTCGCGCCGCGCATTGTTTACCGATACAACCAGAATGACGGCGTCCACGCCCGTTGAGAGCACGACCGGATCGGTTACGACCAGCAGCGATGGCGCGTCACAGATTACAATGTCGAACTCCTTGCCAAGCATATCCATCAGGTCTTTCATTTCATCGGACCCGATGAGTTCGGATGGATTCGGAGGCACGCGACCGCTCGTCATGGCGTAAAGGTTGTTCACACCGGTTTGGCGAATCACGCTTTTCGGGTCCAAACCTTCCCGCAATACATCGGCCAATCCAGGTCCACGTTCGAGGTTCAATACGTGGTGCGCGTGCGGACGGCGCAGGTCGGTGTCGATAACCAATACTTTCATGCCGCTATCGGCAAAGGTCACCGCCATATTTACCGCAGTCGTAGTCTTACCTTCGCCGGGTACGGTGCTGGTGACCATGATGCTTTTGGGTTGGTTGGTGAACGTGTTGAGTTGAAATGCGGTTCGTAGGCTGCGATACGCTTCGGACACGGGTGACTTCGGATCGTTTTGCGTCACGATACACGCGTCCATTTTTTGATCGTCCGAGACCGCGACATAATTTCCGCGTTGACGTTTCTTGGGTTTAGTGCCGAAGTGCATCATCGGAATCATTCCGACGACTTCCAG
The DNA here is from genome assembly GCA_029262095.1 of Candidatus Hydrogenedentota bacterium. Lineage (GTDB taxonomy): Bacteria > Hydrogenedentota > Hydrogenedentia > Hydrogenedentales > SLHB01 > JAJDAB01. The sequence continues at coordinate 1,456 of JAJDAB010000708.1, read as the reverse complement.
ATTGAGGTGTTGCGCGACGTCTTCAGCGGTATGCACCGAAGAATCCGATTTCTCCCACATCATCGCAAGCCCCAGCCCGGCAGCAAGACCCACAAGGCCACCAATAAGAAAATTCATCCACCCTTGAATGTCTTGTGTGGGTGCAAGGGTCGCAGCCGCCACCGGCGTCAACCGTTCAACGAAACCGGCACCACGGCGTATGGCGCTGCTGACTTCGAATTCTTTGTCGATCAGGATTCGATATTGATTGCGCAGATTATCCGCTTCACGTTTGAGCGATAGGAATTCCTTGTTCCGGCTCGCCAGTCCGGGCAACTCCAACTCCATCTCGTCGATGATCTTGTGATACGTTGATTCCTTGATATCGAGCGTCGCCAATTGCATTTGTACATCCATGTACTGTTTGCGAAGGCTTTGACGATCCTCCCAGACGCTGGACCCTCCAGTACCGGATTCCAACTCGGCGTAGGCATGCAAAATGGCCTGCTCTTTGTCCTTGATCGCTTCTTCAATCGCCTGCAAAGGCGGATAGCTTCCGGTCCAATTGACACTCATGGTGAGGCGATCGCGATGCAAATCGTGCAGTTCGGAGAACAACTTGTTCATGACGCCGTCGTTGATAGTCCCCAGTGCTTTCGGCAGTTCTTTCTGCTTTTCTTTGATTCGCCGTTGCAATCCATCTGATTTGGCCAACAGTTCGGTGCGGGTCTTGCGCGCCTGAATCAATTCGGCAGACATTTTTTCCATGTCCCCGGTCACCTGATCGTGCGTACGAAAGTTCATCGCCTTTCGTTGTTGCCAAACTGCGGATTCCGCGCCATCGAGATCTTCCCGCGTGTTCTCGATTTCACGCATGACGAATTCATGGATTTCTTGTTCCTGATCGATTAGCATTTGGCGGTTGCGGCCAACGAACGCGCGCGCGGCCAAGTCCACAATGCGCCAAACTTCTTCCTGGCCGGGACCGGCAGCGCGGATCCGAATCTTTTTGGTGCCGTCCAACGGGTCAATTTGAACGTTGTAGCGAGTGAGAAGCGCGTCAGCTTCCCGCCCAATTTCGGCGGCACTGGTTAGCGCGCCGTACGGACCTCCATTATCGATGTCCTGTACGACCATCGCGCGAACAATGTCTTCGGCGACGTCCGTCACGGGAATGCGTTGGACGATTGTGGTAGGAGAGTTATTGAAGAGTGGGACATTGCCGACGCCGGGTACTCGATTGCCGACCGGTTCGTGAATGATCAATTGAGTCTGGGAGGTGTAGGCTGGCGTGCTGTCGTAGGTGACCAGCCCCACGATTCCATAACCGACCGCGCCAAGCACCATACACATCACGATCCATTGCCAACGGCGCGCTACGACGTTTAATAAAAATCGTAACTGGTCTTCCTTACCGGGCTGTGCGGCGGCGCGTTCTAGTGATGCGTTATCTTGCACGAAGTCTGCTTCACTTTCC
>JAJDAB010000707.1 GCA_029262095.1 Candidatus Hydrogenedentota bacterium | reverse complement strand
ACGTTCTCCGTTTTCCCCTATGACGACGTTCCCCCTATGACGGTCCATGACGTTCCGCACCACGGCGAGTCCTAACCCTGTCCCTCGTTCCCCCTTGGTCGAATAGAACGTGTTAAAGACTTTGGCCCGGTCTTTGGCTGGAATCCCGGGGCCATTGTCGTGGACGGACAAAAACAACGTTTCATCTTCCCGCCAGGTCTTGACGGTGATAACGCGTTTTTCCTCCTGGCCGTCCATCGCTTGGCATGCGTTCGTGAGTAGATTCAAGACCGCTTGCCGCAATAACACGTAATCCCCCTCACACATGGGCAAATCCGGGTCGAAATCCGTTTCGACTTTGACGGTATGCTCCATGGTCAGCGCTTTACTAACGTCGATGCACGACTGCGCGATGTCGTTGAGCGACACGATGGTGAACCGCTGCGTTTCGTGACGCAGGAAGTTCATCGCCGTGCGCACGATATCGCTACACAGATTTACCTGTGTACGCATCGTCCCCAACCGATCATTCGGCAATACATCTTCCGCTTGATAACCAATCAAGTCGATTTGGCTTCCAATGACGGACAGGGGCGTACCCAAGTCGTGCAACATCCCCGAGACGAATCGTCCCAAGGTCTCAAATCGATTGGCTTCGAGCGCCAACTCTTCGAGTTGACGGCGCTCGATATCGTGCCGGCGCTTTTCAAGGCCGACTTCGATGTGATGCAAGATGACATCCGCATCGAACGGTTTTTCTACATAAGCCAGTGCACCATATTCGACTGCATTGATGGCTGTGTCCAGTTCCCCATAGCCAGTCAAGATGATGACTTCGATCTCCGGGAACAGGGTTTTGGACCATTGCAGCAGGTGGACGCCGGATAGTTTTGGCATCCGCAGGTCGGTGATCACCATGTCGATTTCGTGATCGCTGAGTATTTGCTGCGCTACCGGCACGTCTGGCGCGATATATACGTCATGCTCTTCTTTCAGCAGCATGCGCAACGCTTGGCGCGGGCCATTCTCATCGTCTACGACGAGGATGCGTCCGCGCATCGAGTTTTGAAATTGTTGTTCGCTTGAAGTCCCCACTTCGCTCTCTCCACTGTGGCTCCCAGCCACATGCTCTCCATGACGCCCAGTCATCACCTCACCAGGACACTCCGCCACTTTTTCCACGACTGCCATTTTCCACCCACTCCTTGTCACAACCGGGGGGATAAGAGCATGCGGCATGCCGAAACGAGGAAATCGGCGGAAGCTTATGTCAATAATTAACTTAGGGCGATTGACGGGGTCTGAATCGACGAACAAATTTGAACAACGCCGCAGAACCTGTACATTTTCGAACGAAATTGGTAAAGGAAAAGAGGTACACTCATCTTAAATCATTACGCATCAACGCTTTGAGTGAGTTTTTCTTGACCTAAGCAGAAGTGCGCATATCGGGTGTATAGGTGAGCGGATTTGAAACCGAACAGGTTTTCCGCTATAAATAGTACAGAAGAGAAAAGCCACACGTTTACGCGTGTGGCCAAACGATTAGAGAAAGTACTAACGAAGCCCAATGAACGGTACCTCGGTATATATGAACTCGACGATGGCGGCGCACTGGAAACGTGCGACGCTCTTCGGCGCAATGTGCCGAATTCCGGCACGTGGGTTTCGCCCCCAGGAGTCTCTTCAGACTTAGAGATTAAGTAAAGACTGAATGAAGGCGCTGCAGGCGAAACAAAGTCTGCAGCGCCTTTTTTTTGGCGCCGAATCGGGCGCAACACAGCGAACATAACGTAGTTGGGGTTTCCCGCGGCATGGGGCCGCGGTGCAGGGATAAACATAGGAGCGGAACAACATGATGAATTTTTCGCACGTACTCGCGAAACCGACGGACACGGCGCCGAATTCGGCCCGGGCAGGCATTGGGCAGGTAGCCCGATGGCGCAACGGGCTATCGGAACGAAGTACGGAATTCACTGAAAATAACTCACAATCGGGAGAAAATAGAGATGGCGACATTCAATTCAGATTTTTGGGAGGTGCAAGCCGGTCCTGAGTACTTAGAGTCCGTTTCTAGCGAGCGGGCCCTGTGGTTTGAGACCGAGATGGATCGCGACCGGCGTCACGCGACGCGGGAGTTTTTCGGAGAGGTCATGCCGTCGGTTACGACGATTATCGACGAGCACCTCACGAATCGGCAACGCGAGGTCTTGCGGCTGTATTACTTTGAGGGCAAGACGCAAGAGGATATCGCAGCAATCCTCGACCTGACGCAATCGACCGTTAGCCGACACTTGTTCGGTACGGTACGAAACGGCAAGAAGGTCGGTGGGGCGATTCCGAAGCTGCGGAAAGCCGTCGATAGGACAGCAGATCCGATCATCCACGGGGCACTGGCAACCCTGCAGGCACGTTTTGAACTTTCGGCGGCCTGAAACCCACCCAAATTGAATAATGTGAAGGTACGAGGCAGCGGCTAGCGAGTTTGGCCGCTGCCTTTTTTTGATGCTCAGCTGGGCTCGGATAACGGATGAATCTATGGACTATAGTGTGATAAATGAAAGGTGCGAATTGTCTTGGTGAATTGCGTATGAATGCGCTATACTTATCGGTAGTACAGGCTGTGAATTGAGGGGTGGGAACATGTATCGGGCCGTTGACTGACCCAGCGGCGGTAGATTTCCCTAAGTACTGTATTTGGGGCAGCTTGACACCCCCAACCCGTTGTGATTAAATGCGGTCCCATTAAGTGGGGTCGAAGCGAGAAGGAGACCATCGGTTATGAGAAAGCTCTCATTGGGGGTGATCGCGGTTACGCTAATTTCGTTCAGTTTTAGCGCAGCAGCATTTGATCGCCATTATTGGCATGGAGAAGACTTGTCCTGGTGGGGCAAGGGCGCTACTCCAGAACCTGTAGCAGATACGGGATGGCCTTCGCGGGGCATTGGTCCGCGTGAGGGATATTGTTGGTGGTGGCCCACCGATCCAGAATCCAATTCCGGCGACTCGGAAGCCTGGGGTAACCGCGGTAAGGTAATGCATGATTGTCCGCCGCCGCCGCCGGCACCCATTCCGCCGACTCCGCCGGTCGTGAAGCCGAATCCGGTAACGGGTACGGTGCTCTTCGATAAAAAGAAATCCTATTTCCTTGATGACGTGGGTAAGGCAGCGGTCGATGAAGCGGTCGCAGCGTTGAAGCGTTTCGAGAACAATACGATTAACATCACAGGTCACGCAGCTGGTGGCGAACCGGATCCGGTTGGCACAGGCCAAAAACGTGCAGACGCAGTTAAGGCGTACTTGACGGAGAATGGTATTGCTTCAAGCCGTATCTCGGCAACGAGTGCTGGCGACAGTAGTCCTGCCGCTTCGAATGATACGGAACCGGGACGTAAGCAAAACCGTCGCGCGTTCTTCACCACGGTTGTTCCCTAGAACAATCTCTAATTGATTGATTTGCCGCTCCGGCTCCTAATGAGCCGGGGCGGTTTTTTTGTGTTTGCATCTGCTCGCGGCCTCCCTCATCATTAATCACGTTATGGGGGATGCCGCACACGAGTCTGATGGGTTTGCGCCGTACTTGGAGAGTTTTCTCGAAGCGGCAGTGCTCGAATTGGGTCTATCCGATGCCACTATCGCTGCGTATGACGGGGATATCCGGCGGTATTTGACGGGTCTCGTTGGTGGCGGAATTCTTGATCTAGATTCGCTTACGCGGACGAATGTCTTGGATTATCTGATCGCGCTACGTCGCGAGGAAATGGCGCCTCGTTCGATTACGCGACACTTGAGCGCGATTCGTCATTTTCACAAGTATCTTTTGTCTGAGGGATTGTGCCGTGTGGATCCGACTGATGGGCTTGACTCGCCCCGAATTACGCGCGCGCTCCCGCATTGTCTTCGGTCCGATGAAGTGTCTCGGTTGCTACAAGCACCCGACCTCTCGCAGTGGTCCGGTGTCCGTGATATGGCCATGTTTGCGTTGCTCTATAGCAGTGGACTTCGTGTATCGGAATTAACGAATCTTCCATTGAACGGAGTGGACTTCGAGGAAGGGGTTGTTCGTGTGGTCGGTAAAGGGGCAAAGGTGCGTTTTATTCCGCTAGGCGCCTTCGCTGCGGATGTACTTAAGTCTTGGCTTGAGCGCCGCGGCGAAGTTCGTGTGGCTGACGACACGGTATTCCTGACGAAACGGGGAAAACGTGTGAACCGATCGATGGTGTGGCGACTGGTCAAACAGTACGCAGTCGTTGCGAATATTTCAGCAACCGTATCGCCCCACACGTTTCGCCACACGTTTGCAACGCATTTGCTGGATGGTGGTGCGGATTTGCGTGCGGTGCAAGAGATGTTGGGCCACGCGGATATCGGCACGACGCAGATCTACACGCATGTCAGCCGGGAGCGACTACATGCCGCACATCAGTCGTTTCATCCCCGAGCGTAATCGGAAAACTGAGTTAAACTGTCCGTCGCTCTAAGGGGCGACGGAATCTTGTCGCAGTTGTAATTCCAGATCAGAAATACCCTCCAGTTAAATTTTGGGTGTTGCGCGGTCGAGAATTCGTTTGTGATCGAGGCTAGGGGGGAGTGTGCCGAATTCGTGGCCTCGGTCGGTGTATAGGCGTGTTGCGCAGAAGGCTTCGGCGATGTAGTCCGGCGCACTTTTCAGTAGGACAGACGCTTGGAAGGCTAGGGCTAAGCGTTCGACGATGCGACGTGCGCGGGTTTCGACGTCGTTTGGATTCATTAGTTCGCGGTCTAGGTCGTCGATGAATACGTCGTAGCGGAGGTCGCCGCCTCGTGCGGTTTCGAGCTCGGCGCGGAATGCAGGGAGTGCGTCTGGTTCGCGGTTGAGCGCGCGGAGGACATCGAGACACATGACGTTTCCGGACCCTTCCCAGATGGAGCTTAAGGGCGCTTCGCGGTACAACCTCGGCAGAATCGACTCTTCGACGTAGCCCGCGCCGCCGTGGCATTCGAGGGCTTCATAGACCATCGCGGGGCATCGTTTGCAGACCCAATATTTTGTGATCGCGGTGGCGATGCGCGTGAATTGGCGGGCTTGTTCGTTTTCACGGGCGTCGTCGTATGCACGGGCGAGGCGTACCATCGTGGCAGTGGCCGCTTCGCTCTCGAGCGCGAGATCGGCCAGTACGTTTTGCATGAGGGGTTGGTCGTTTAGCTTCTTGCCGAATGCGGAACGGTGCGCGGTGTGATGGGTTGCTTGTGCTACGGCTTGCCGCATGATCGCGGCGGACCCGATCACACAGTCGAGCCGTGTGTGGTTTACCATTTCGATGATGGTGGGAACGCCGCGACCTTCATCCCCCACCATGCGCGCCCAGGTGCCGTCGTATTCTATTTCGCTGGAGGCGTTTGAGCGATTGCCTAGCTTGTCTTTCAAGCGTTGGATGCGAAACACGTTACGGTCGCCGTCTGGCAAGAATCGTGGGACGATGAAACAAGATATGCCGGAGTCCGTATGCGCGAGTGTGAGAAATGCGTCGCACATGGGCGCGGAACAGAACCATTTGTGACCTGTTAGTTGATACTCCTGTCCTGCGCCGTCTGCGCCCAACGGTACGGCGCGCGTGGTATTTGCGCGAACGTCCGAGCCGCCTTGTTTTTCGGTCATCGCCATGCCTATTAGGCATCCGGCTTTTTCTGTCGCTGGAATAAGCCGTGAATCGTATTGGCGTGACGTGACTCTGGGGACCCATTCTTCGGCGATCTCCGGCTGTACTTGTAATGCGGGCACCGCAGCGAATGTCATTGTGAGTGGGCAACCTACGCCGGTTTCGACTTGGTCGAGTAGGTAGTGTTTCGCGGCGCGCGCGACGTGGGCGCCCTCTCGGGTTTCGTTCCAGGCGAAACTATGGACGCCAGCTTCAACACCGGCACGCATGAGATCGTGCCATGCAGGGTGAAATTCCACCTCGTCGATGCGGTGGCCATATCGGTCGTGGGTTCGCAGTTCCGGCGTATGACGATTCGCAAGCGTGCCTAGGTGGATAAACGCTGCGCGCCCTGTTGTCTCCGCGAATGCGCGGATCTCAGACTCGGCCCAACCGGCCCCCTCTCTCGATACGCCCTCCGACAATGCCGCGTCGGAATCGTACGGATTGTAGTTTTCCAGCGGCAGCGGCTGATTGGTCACTTCGTGGGTTTCGGCGGTTGGTCGATCGGACGCCACGCTCATTTCGCTCTCCAAATTGAATGGCATTGTATGTTTGCGCGTCAGTATATCAGGACGTAGGCGCGCCGAAAGCGGGCGCGATTGAAAAATGCATCTGAGCGCGCTAGGCTAATTCTTTCAGCAACTGGAGGAGTAGAATCGTGAACAAAGCAGTAACGTTACTCGTATTTTTCGTATTGGCCGGGGTCGGGATCGCAGCGTACTCGGCTGATGTTAATGCCCAGGATAACGCAGTTGAGCCGCTCGTCTCGGGCTATGAGCTCATGGAAATCTTGTATGAGCCGTTTATGGATCAGCTAAAGGAAGCGGTGGCCACCGAGCCGGAGAAACGGCGTGGATGGCAAACGATCTACAAGAATACGTTGGCGCTCGGTGAAGCGGCCGCATTGAACTTGACGCGAAACGATGAGGACTACATGGCGACGCCGGAGTGGAAAGAAATGACGCTGGCTTCGCGCACGCTG
>JAJDAB010000706.1 GCA_029262095.1 Candidatus Hydrogenedentota bacterium | reverse complement strand
GTCGGGCAGCGCGCCGGCCCTCGCCAAGTTCCTTTAGGCATACGGCGTGGTAATAGGTTGCCGCAGGCGTTGCGTCCGGTAGCTCGATTGCCCGGGCAAGCGGAGGTTCAGCCTCCGGAAACATGCCTTTGGCCATCAGCGTCACCCCGAGCTGCGTGAGCACTTCGCCCGTAATTCCAGTGGGCTGCTGTGAGGCCGTAGCCAAATGTTCGACCGCCGCATCGCTATCGTCCCGTAAACTCGCAAGAAGACCATAGGCCGCATTCACGTTGCCATCGCCATCAGCGGTGGAGACTAATCGCGACAAATCGGATTCCGCTGAATCGAGTTCCCCGTCCAAAGCCTTAGCGACTCCTCGCGCAATACTGGCTTGCACATCGCCAGGGCGAAGCGATAAGACATTCTCGAGCGCTTCGATTTGGCCAACGTTGTCGCCACGGGCACCTCGTGCCAACGCCAACAAGTACCAATAGTCCGCATTGTCCGGTTGACTCCCTACGAGCCGCTCTAACGCTTCAATCTGCGCGTTGAGACCGCCTTCCCCGCTGCCTTTCGCGAGACTGACTACAGCCAAGATGCCCGCATCTTCACGATCAGGTTCAGCTTTGTGTGCCTTTCGGAACGACTCGGCCGCCTGTGGATAGCTTCGCGTGGTCCAATGAATCTTACCCAACTCCAAGTGGGCTCGTGCATTGCCGTCGTCCTCGGCCACAACATCGTTGAGAATACTCGTCGCCTCAGTAAGACGATTCTCCCCGATTAGTTTCATCGCTTGAGACACGGGGTCACGGGCCACTAACGCGAAAACCAATACAAGGCCACCGATAGCCACAAGCGCCAAGACACCAAGTCCAATCATCATCGGCGTACGGCTAGGCGCTACGACCACTTGCTTTTCCTGCGCAATCTTTTGGCCGGTGAGCAAGTTGGTCCCGCAGGCGACGCAGATAATGTCGCCTTCACGGACCAAGGCACCGCAGCTGGGACAATTCTGGCTCGGGGCCGTGCGAGCGCTTTGCGGTTGGGAAGCCCCTTTTCGGAGAAATCCGCCGCAGTGCACGCAATTATCTAATTTTGGATCGGTGAGTTTCCCGCAATACGGGCAATTCTTCATGCTGGCCAATTCGACATCCTCTCGATAGCCACTCTATTCCGTGCAGCGAATCCCACTACATTCCATCGGGAAACGATTCGCCACATTTCCGGCACTGCGGAGCGTCCATTGGACTCCGTCCACCGCACACGCGGCACCGGCGCCTAAGTAACGAAGGCACAACAATCGCCGTGATATAGGCCATCACCGACAGCATGACCACGGCGTACGTTAACCCGGACATGCCGACCGCGCTCCGTCTCGTCCAATTCTACCACAGGGTAACCGGCGTAAGGCCTAGTGCCCCAATGGTTTTAGACGCCAGTCTAGTCCTGCGGGCCATTTTTGTCAACAGATTCCTATGGCTTTCCTTCCGGACTAGGTCGTTAAAGAGAACCGCACTAAACCGGCTGTATCAAAGGGTTTCCAACTTTTTGGTGTTTTGAGGCCGTAGGGGGTACGATCCGCTCATGAGCGCCACCACCATACCCCACTTGGAATCAATCGAGCGTCTCTGCGATGAATTTGGTGTTGCGGAGCTATACGCGTTCGGTTCGTCAGTCGAAGGTGGATTTGACGCGGAGCACAGTGACTTCGATTTTCTAGTTCGATTCAAAGCGAGTTCACCGATCGAACACGCTGATAGCTACTTCGGGTTCTTGGAAGCCCTACAAGATCTTCTGGCGGCAAGCATCGATCTTGTGGAACTGGATGCCGTTACGAATGAACGGTTTTGGCGCTCCGTGTCCGAGACCAAGATCCAAATCTATGCCGCGTGACGTCGGCGCCTATCTAGAAGATATCGTCGCGGCATGTAACAGAATTGACGGATTATCTCGCGGGACCACGATCGAAGACTACCGGTCTAATGACATGTTGCGATGGGCAATCGAGCGTCAATGTTCCATCTTAGGAGAAGCACTCTATCAATTGCGAGCGCACTTTCCGGATATCGCGGACCAAATACCGGAATCGCGTCGGATCATCAACTTCCGCCACGTCCTCATCCACGGGTACGCCCAGATTGAAGATGATGTTGTGTGGGGAATTGTAGATTCAAAACTGAAGTCGCTGCGCGAGCACGCTTCCAAACTGCTCGGAGAGTGACTCAACCTTTTTGACTAAGACCAAATTTTCGTTCATCTGTTTAGTTCCATGCACCAGGAGAACCACTACTATGGATAGAAGGACATTCTTAACGTCCGGCGCCGCCATTGGGTTGGCCGCGACTGTACAAGCACAACCTCAGAAGAAGTACCAGAGCAAGACTAGCCCATGGCCGATCGCGTTAAATACAAGCACCATTCGTCCGGCAACGCTGCAACAAAAGATCGACGCCGCTGCGAATGCGGGCTACGACGCCATTGAGCCGTGGATCGACGACATCGAGAATCACGAAAAGTCGGGTGGTAACCTGAACGACCTGGGCAAGGCTATTCGTGATAAGGGATTGTCGGTCCCGAATGTCATTGGGTTGTGGAACTGCATGCCAGAGGGAGAAGAAGCATTCGCTGCGTCCCTACCCGCGACACGCGAACGCATGCGGCGCGCGGCCGATATCGGCTCGAAGCACGTCGCTGCGATTCCAGCGCCCGATCGCGCCGATTTCGATCTGGCCTGGGGCTCACATGTGTACAAGGAGCTGCTGCGAATCGGCAAGGATGACTACGGCATTACAGTTGCGTTCGAATTTATCGGGTTCCTTAAGGGCGTGTACCGATTGGGTCAAGCGTCCGCGATTGCATTGGATACCAATGACGAGGACGCGTGTCTCATCGCAGACACATTTCACTTATTTCGAGGCGACTCGGGTTTCAAGAGTGTGCGCCACCTTCAAGGGAGTTTCATCGCGAACTTTCATTTTAATGACGTGCCGGATAAGCCTGAGCGCACGGCACAGGGCGACGAACACCGAATTTACCCCGGCGATGGCATCTTGCCGCTAGAACAATTGTGCCGCGATCTCGTCGCAATCAACTACCAAGGTCCCTTGTCACTTGAGCTATTCAATCGCGAACATTGGGAGCAAAATCCCAATGAGGTGGCTAGGATTGGGCTCGACAAAACGCGCGCCGTAATCAGCGCCGCACTATCGTAGGAAGGACGCGAGACTTATGCGCGCATACGAAATACAAGAATCTTTTGGCATCGACAACTTAAAGATGGCGGAACGTCCCGATCCCATACCAGGCCCGGGCCAAATCCTGTTAAAGGTCCATGCATCGTCGCTGAATTTTCGTGATTTGATGATGGTCACCGGGATGTATAACCCTCGCCAGCCGCTGCCCTTGATTCCAAACTCAGATGGTGCGGGCGAGGTCGTTGCGGTCGGCGAAGGCGTGACGCGAGTTCAAGTCGGTGATCGGGTCGCAGGCATCTTTGCGCAAGGTTGGCTCGACGGGAATCCCACACGCGAAAAGGTCGGCGGCACGACGCTCGGCAGTCCCCTGGACGGCATGTTGACAGAACTGGCCGTGCTAGATGCAGAAGGAGTCGTGCCGATTCCAGATCACCTGGCCTATGACGAAGCCGCCACGTTGCCCTGCGCGGGCGTGACGGCTTGGAGCGCGTTGTATCGCCATGGAAACTTACAACCCGGTGAGACGGTCCTCGTGCTGGGTACGGGCGGCGTGTCGATGTTCGCGCTCCAGTTTGCGAAGGCGGCCGGGGCGCGCGTCGTCGTTACGTCGAGTAGCGATGCCAAGCTCGAACGAGCTCGCGAGTTGGGCGCGGATTGTTGTGTGAATTATCGTGATACGCTGGATTGGTATAAACCTGTACGCGAGTTCACCGGCGGCATCGGAGTGGACCAAGTCATTGAAGTGGGCGGTGTCGGCACGCTGGGTCAATCGCTCCGCTCGGTAAAAATGGGCGGCACGATCAGCCTCATCGGTGTCTTGGCCGGACGCGATACGAAGCTCGACTTAACGGCGGC
>JAJDAB010000705.1 GCA_029262095.1 Candidatus Hydrogenedentota bacterium | reverse complement strand
CACGACGCTGGGCAAAGCGCTTGCGAACGGCTATTCGCTGGCCGCGTGCGTAGGCAGGCGAGACATCATGCGCGAGGCCGCAACGCTTTGGATAACGAGTACGTTTGCGGGCGACGCGCTTGCACTTGCCGCCGCCAAGGCAACCATTGATTGCCTGATCGAAACCGACGCAATTGAGCGAATCAACAGTGCCGGTACGCGGTTGCTCAACGGATGGCGTGAGATCTGCACAGATGAACCGAATCTCAACCTCAGCGGGCTCCCAGCGATGCCGAATCTTCGGTTCATGAGCGAGACGGGTGTCGTCAACGAAGCGATGGACGAGGCGTTCGTCAGGATGCTGTTGGAATCGGGAGTCCTGTGGCGACGGGATCATCCCACATTCATCTGTGCGTCGCACTCCGACGCACAGATTGATCGCGTGCTGGAAGTAACGGAAGCATTCCTTTCGATTTGGAACGCGGGGCATATTGGCGATACCGATGGTCGGATCGCTGCGGTTTAGGGCATTATTCTATATGAGAAGAGGAGACGAAGAATGAACAGAAGGAACGTTGGATTCACGCTGATTGAATTGCTGGTCGTCATCGCAATCATCGGCATACTGGCGGCTATCCTGCTGCCGGCGCTTGCGCGAGCCCGGGAAGCGGCGAGGCGGGCGAGTTGTCAAAATAATCTGAAGCAGATGGGCGTAGTTATGAAGATGTACGCAAATGAGTCTCAAGGTGAAAAACTTCCTGTGGTCCAGGTGGTCGCCCCAACTTGCTTGGCATTATTCGGTACGGAGAGTCCTTGCCTCCAACCCAACGTGCCGCTCATGTCGGCGGTCTATCCCGAGTATTTGACCGATGCTAACGTTCTGATCTGTCCTTCGGATGGCGGCTGCAACGGAGTGTTGGAGGGATCGGGATCAGAAAAGGGGACATGGAACGGAAGTGCTACTGTACCCCCTATTGACTCGTGCGCCTCTGGTGCGTGGCTCGACCGTAATGGGCATTACAGCCCCGACTTCACCAACACCGCAAGTTACATATACATCTCGCATGCTGTCCGTGATTCCTGGGCGGCGTTTGGTGTATTTGCCGGCCTGAATGCTGCGTACGGTGCCGGCGGTGTATCGGCGGTCGATGCGGACATCGATATGGCCGCACTCGGAGCGCCGGGTTACGGTACGGTAATAGGCGGCGATACGTTGTTGCGTCTACGAGAAGGTATTGAGCGGTTCTTCATAACCGACATCAACAACCCCGCAGCAACCGCGACGGGTCAGAGTGAGCTCCCGATTTTCTTTGATCTGCTATCAACAACGGTATCTGAATACAACCACGTTCCAGGCGGCAGTAATATTCTCTATCTGGATGGACACGTGTCGTTCAGCCGTTATCCGTCCGGGTTTCCGTCGACCGAGCTGTTCGCGCGGGCCGCGGGTGGCGAAATAACTACCGGCAACTTCATGACAGAATTGCCGTTGGCCGATCGCGAGTACGGTAAGTAGTAGACTTGTCTCAACATGACGTCCTGGTGTGGATCGGGGTGCTCAGGTATCCCGATCCACATATGTCAATTACTGAGAAGCTTCGCGAGGCACCAGATTTATGCGCCGAATAACGAACCGACTGTTAATCATTTGCTTCCTTATGGCTTGGGGTATCGCGTACGCGCAGTCGCCCGGCGACCTAGCACCTCAATCGATGCAAATGGAACTTTCCTCTGCAGGGAAACAGCTTGAATCTGCGATGGCCGATGGAGAAATTGAACGCATCGGAGCCATTGTTCAGGAGATACGAGCGACTCTTGGGCCGTATGCTGGCATTCCTGAATCGAAAGAGACGTATGTGCGCCCTGTGCAAACGGGCGTGCCGGATCTCGCGCGAGCAATTGCACGTTGGGATGATGTCTACGAGTCGCTACTCGCGAAAGCCGGTAGCCACAACCCTTTAGCGGACGATAATCGTATCGAAATGCGCGAACCGGCTTACGTCGCCATCGTATGTCTTGCCGCAGCTGAAGCGGGCCTGCCTAACGCGGATGCGTATCTCCAGCGCGCGCGTGAGGAGCTTGCTTACTTGATCGCGCGTCAGGATGAATCCGGATTGTTCCCATATCCCGCAGATCCGAGCGGGGGAGTGCCTGATAACGTTCGGCGCCAAGTAGCGGAATTGCGCAAGCGCCATCCTGAGCAAATTCGCGACGGCCTTATCTACTTGAGCCGACCGGACATGCAGTTCGACGTTGGATGCGCCGGAGTCGCGCTGAGCGAAGGATATCGTGTTATTGGTGACACGGCTTATCTGGAAGCGGCCGAGCGTGCGGGACGTTGGGCAATCGGTGTGCCCTTATCCGCTAATTGGAACTACAACTCATTTTCCATTTGGCTATTGGCCAATTTGTATCGAGCGACGAAGAACGAGCAGTACCTGGACGCGGCGCTACAAAAGACGGAACTCGGCGTGGTGCCTGGCCTGATGGAAAACGGGCGGTGGGTAGACCAACACAACGCGAAACAATCCTATCACTTCATTATGGTGCGCGCGCTAAGTGAGCTGGATCGTTACATACCACGAGCCCATGTTAAGCGAGCGTTTGTTCGATCGAAGACTGCACTCGCTGTGAACGCGCGATCCGAGGATATCGTTCGAGACGGTGTTTCGAACACCGAAAGCGCGTTATGGGGGCTCGCGGCGGCTGTGGACCGGCAGGATAGCGATAGTATTCGGGGGGAGGCGCTCAATGCGGTAGTGAACGAAACCCTCGATCAGCCAATCGGGTTTAGTTCCGCATTTCTACCGATCTATATTCGCTACAGAATGTTGAGCGAAGATGACGAGCAAGGCTGCGAGTAATTCCGATGACGCGTCTCGTATCTCACCAAACGGAAATGATTTTGTCGGCGTAGGGACTTGATGGATTCCGCGCAATCAAATCTCACCATCATTTGGGTCGTGATATTTTGCTACATCGCAATCATCGCCGCGGCCGGATCTTACTACGCCCGGTTCATGAAATCAGCCGACGCCTATTTCAAAGCCGGCAACCAGATACCGTGGTGGGCCGCAGGCATCTCGATGTACATGGCCAACTTTACCGCGTACACCTTCGTTGGCATCGCATCGATGGTATACATGCGCGGCATGCCCGCGCTCTTGCTCGAAACCGGTCCAGCCCTTGCCTTCGCCGCCGCGGCAATTTTTCTCGCGCCTCGCTGGTATCGCCTTAATATTACTTCGCCGCCAGAATACCTGGAACAACGATTCAATCCGCTCACGCGTCACGTGTTCAGCATCCTTGGCATTCTTGCCCGGCTTATCGGCAACGGAATACGACTGTTTTCGATGAGCAAGTTCATTGAATCGGTCACGGGAATTCCAACCATCTACATGATCGTCATCACGGGCGTCATCGTGATTTTCTATACTGTACTCGGCGGGCTTTGGGCCGTCATCGTGACGGACGTATTGCAATTCGTGGTGTTGATGCTCGCGGTCATCCCGATGCTGATCGTTTCGGTCGCCTCCATCTTTTTTGATGCGACGTGGAGTGAATTCGTCTCAGCCATCCCACAGGGGTTCGCCAGTTTTCCGAATACCAATCCCGATGCGGCCTACCCGGGGGTACCGGTGGAGGCGGGCCCTCAGTGGGCGTGGCTAATCGTGTTTTGGTTTTCGTACTTACTCGATTACAACGGCGACTGGGGCGTGATCCAAAGGATGTGTTGTACGCCGTCCGAACGCGACGCAAAAAAAGCGGCGTGGTTGTCGGCAGCGCTGAGCGTCCCACACGCGTTTCTGTTGCTGGGCACCTGCTTCATTGCCCGTGTACTCTGGGCGGGTGAACTCGCCGACCCGACAAGCGTTGGCGAGTCGGAGATGATTTACGGGCTTATCGCGACAAAGCTGCTTCCGGCTGGCCTCGTCGGCATTGTCGTCGCCGCGATGTTTTCCGCGACCATGAGTACGCTCAACGTTCAATGGGCTGTGCAGTCCACTTCTTTCGTTAACGATATTTGGACGAAACTGGTGAATAAGGCCGCGAGTGATCGAGAACAGATCCTGGTGGGCCGCGCCGCGGTCGTTGTTATTGGCGGCGTAGGCACGACGGTAGCCCTCGCGATCGCATTAACGGAAACCGACATCTTTGGGTTCGCGCAGAGTATGGTGGCTCTCGTTGTGACGCCGCTGCTCATACCACTTCTGTTAGGAGTCCTCCTGCCGAGAACGCATCAGCACGGTGCGATTGCGGGACTCTTCGGGACCTTCATGTTCGGCGCTATCAACAAGATATTGCAAGCGCAGTCTGGCGGGATATCGTTTGAATTCGCAGGCAGTGCGTTCGTGTTGCAGGCTATCCCGTTTCAATGGGAGGTGCCCCTCAGCGCCGGGGTGTGTCTCGCGATTATGGGGGGGAGTGGAATGTTGCCGCGTTCGCGTGACGCCAAGGCGAGAGACGCTGTTTTCTATGATCGGATGCAGCATGCCCGAACGGAGAACGAAGACACGGCCACCGTTCCACCACCGCTACCCATCATTGGCACGTTCCTATTGCTCATTGGCGGACTTGTGTTGATTCTAGTTCTCGCGCCACAGGAACGGGCGGACCGGCTTGTTACGTTGGGCGCAGCCGTTACGCTGTTTGCTGTAGGTTTTTGGATGCGCAGATCCCGTTCGGATTCTGTTGTCCCTGGACAAGAGGGGAAACCATGAAGCGCCGCGACTTCATGGTGGCGTCCGGATCGGCGCTCGGTGCGGTTGCTATGGGCTCTTGTATGACAACTAGGCCCTCACGCCCAAGCAAGGCGAAATCCATAATGGATCGAGTTATGACCTATCGCAAAGTGGATGCGCATGGCCATCTTTTGGATCCCGATCGGCCTGACGAGTTGCTGAAGGCAATGGATTTGGTAGGTATAGAACGGGCAGCGATTTCTCGTCCGATCGGGGACAATCCGGATCAGTTTCGCGAACAGAACGATGCGATCTTGCGCGCGATGAAGATGCACCCAGACCGTCTCTTGGGACAGTGTTATGTCAATCCGTTGCATGCAGCCGATGCCCTCGAAGAGGTTAATCGATGTTTGGGCGAGGGCATGATTGGTCTCGGCGAGTTATACACGCACGCTAAGATTTCGAATCCGATCTACTTTCCGATCGTGGAGAAATGTATCGAAGAGCGCGCGTCGATCATGGCCCACGCCCGTGCTGATCTCAGCTTGCTGCGTCCGCATCATCCGGAGACCACGCCAGCGACCACATCCGCATCGAAAGACTTTGTTGAATTGGCCAAGCGCTATCCCGAAGCCATTATCATTCACGGGCATATCGGCGGCGGTGGCGACTGGGAACACATGGTGAAGACGCTTCGTGATGCGCCGACGATCTACGTCGATACTAGCGGGAGCTGTACTGACGAGGGCATGATAGATTTTGCAGTCCGGCATCTTGGCGTCGACCGCTTGCTGTTCGCCACGGATATCAATTTTGAGACCGGCGTCGGGAAAATTCTCGCTGCGAGATTGGGCGAAGACGATCGCCGCGCGATCTTCTGGGGCAATTTCAACAACATTCTCCGTCTGCGAGGACAACATGCGGATTGACGCGCACGCATACATGGGCCATTGGCCGTTTCGACCGCTTCGCGGTAATACCTGTGAGGCGCTCGTGCGGCGGCTGGACGAAAACGAAATTGACCGTGCGCTCGTCGGGAATATAAACGGCGTTTTTTACAAGAACCCACAATGGGCGAATGAGGAATTGTTTGCCGATTGCGAATCGTTTCTTGACCGGCTCGTTCCATTCGCCGTGCTAAATCCGACCTATGCGGATTGGGAATACGATCTAGAAATTTGTAGGAAAGGTTTCGGGATGGCGGGTGTGCGTCTCTACCCCCAGTATCACGACTACCGGATACTGGGGGACGGATGCACCGAGGCGGTAAAACGAATTCGCGATGCAGGGATGGTCGTTTCCTTTAGCAGCCGATTGGTTGATCGCCGCCAGCGCTCGTGGATGGATAGTGCTGAAGACATCCCGATGAAAAACATTCTCCACGTTGTGCGTCAAGTGCCCGATGCCCGGTACCTGATTCTCCACGCCTTCACCCCAGATTTTGCAAACGACGATGTCGTGGAAGCAGTTGATGGTGTAGACATACAGTTCGACATGATGTACGGCACGGCGACTCAACAAATCGGGCCGGTTCTTTATGACTTGCCTACGGGCATCGCAGCATTGGGCCCGGAGCGGTTTTCATTCGGTACCGCAACACCATTCCGGGAATATCCATCCCATGTCATCCGGATGGAGCTCCTGGAATCCGCTCTGGCCGATCCAAAAGCACTAGCGGCAGTGTGGGGCGGGAACGCTTCGAGGCTTTTGGCCCGGACGTAATGCGATTCGAGGAAATAGTGAATGCATGTTGGAGCGTCGGTTCGTGCCAGTTCAATAGCGTGTCGTTCGTTTGAAACCGTCTGGCGCCAAGAACTACGCACGCGTATTTCAGGAGAATTATTCGATGATGCTTAGACAAGTCACGCGGCTGATAATCGCATTAATGTTAGTACCAACTTGGCTCGCTGGTGCCGACCAAGATCTGGTCGGCGCGGAATTCGATTCCAAGTCATGGCCCGGCCAGGTTTCGTCCGCTCAAATGCGGAACCTTGAACCACGCACCCGTGAACTCGAGGAGGCGATCCAGGCGGAAGACGAAGCCCGTATTCTTAGTGCCGTCGACGCGGTTAAAGAAGGGCTCGGTGACTTCGTCGGCGTTCCAGAGTCACGCCCAGAGTACGGCAGCCCCATCGATGACTCGACGCCCGACCTCGAACGGGTGACCGCGCTGTGGCTCGCGTCTTACGAGCGGATGAAAGACCGGCATGGATGGGACACTGCCTCTCTGCGAAACGCGAAGTTCCAAGAGGGCAGCCGGTTGCGGGTGAGCCTTCGACATGCCCGGGCGTACCTTCAATCGTACGAAGCTGGACTGGAGCCCGCGGATGAGTTCCAGGGCCATGCGCGAAGCGGCTTTGACTACATCGTTGGGGCCCAGAGTTCTCAAAACGGCGTGTTCGGTTATCCGTATCATCTCGGCGGGCCTGGTTTGAAACAGCAAGCGGCACAGATTGTCCAGCGCGCACTGAAGTCCGGTCACCCGCTTGAAGAAATGGTTGAGAACGGCTGGGTGATTAACGTCTACAACATGGGCGGGGGTGGCCTTCAATTCGATAATGGCATGTGCGGTATCGGGCTGCTGTACGCCTACGCGGTTTCGGCTGATGAACGCTACCTTAACGCCGCGCGTAGGGCCGGCGATTGGGCAGCGGAACAGAATCTCGTGGGCAATTGGAATTACAATTGCTTCTCCGGGCATCTGCTCGCGCGCTTGTACCGCGTCACGGGAGAGCAGCGTTACCTTAACGCGGCCCACACGAAATTTGAGCTCGGCGTTCTGCCTGGGCTAATGGAAAACGGGCGGTGGGTCGATCCCCACAATGCCAAAATCCAGTACCACTCCGTTATGGTGCGATCCCTCATCGACTACTACCTGGCACTTGAGCAGGCTGAAGATGACTCCGCCGAACCGATCAAAGCGAAAATCGAAGTAGCACTTGACAACGTTTCGGAACAGATCACTTCGTACGGAGCATCGAATTTTTATGAACTGTTATCACTGGATGCGCTTTGCCTCGGGCTGATGACGTTCGGTCATCGCAACAATTGGGAACGCGCTGTCAACGTCAACGTCAATTACCTCGCCGATCACGCTGTGTCCGAGCTTGAAGCGCGAGGGATGCCGATGACGGAAACAATTGCCAACTATCTCTTGTATCGAGCATCGGTCGCCGATTCGGTTGTGAAAGCACGTGAAATACTGCCGAAACTTGGCCTAGGCAACTGATGCGCACGATCCGTGATCGGCGTTGCTTGTGTGCTCGCCGCCTCGGTCCGGCGTATGTTGGTCTAGAATGAGATAATTCGTTTCTCATCCGCGGATTGGCGAGCTAACAGACATGCGCGGGTCACGGAGAAGGCATCTTCAGCCGTTACGAGGCATTCCCCCTCACCACGTACTTGGTCGACAAATTCCGCGAAAATCGCGCGCTTAGGTTCCAACAGCAACTGTTGTTCGCCCGAGTCATCTATCAGTATTACATTGTCTCCGATAACTTCGAGTATGCCGGTCGTGCCCATGACCCGGATTAGGTCGTCTCCATGCGTTTTTGCAGCCCGTGGACGCAGGTAGTCAATGCTGACCCCGCCGAAGACGTCATTTCTCAGCGTGAAGTGACAGAGCGCGGTGACCTCAAGATCGCTGTAGTTGACGTTTGCGTGCGTCGAATGCGAGGCGAAGACCGTTTCAAATTCCTCGCCGCTCATCCATCGCAACCAATCGATCGCATGGCTGCCTACCCAAGGGATTGTGCCGCCATACGTCTCGCGGTCGCAGTAGAAGTCAGGGCGTGTGCCAAGCTTGTAGGACTTTTGAGCCGTCATCAGCCGAACGTCCCCGATGGCTCCGCGCTGCACCGCCCGCCAAGCAGCCATGAAGGGCGGCTCGTAACGAATGCCGAGCATGCAAGAAAGATGCACATTCGCCGAGCCGTACGCTGCGCGCAGTCGCTCGTAATCCGGCAACGTCGTGGCCACGGGTTTTTCAATGAATACATGATGGCCTCTGGAAATCGAATCGACAGCTACTCTTGCGTGGCCCGAAAAATGGCAGGCTATTGTAACGATTTCGGGCGACATCTGATCCAACATCAATTGGTACGTGTCGAAAACCTTCGGACGCTGACCGATACCCTTGCAGGCCTCGGAAAGCGCTGAGACGTCCTTTTCATTAGGACCGGGCGCGATTCCCGCCACGGTTACCCCAGGCCGTTGTTCTAGCCCTTCGATCACATAGTTGTTGTGGCCAACTGCGCCGATCATGCAAATCTTCATCCAAATCTCCCAAGGTAGTTGATGGTCGTAGGGTCAAAAAAAGACTCGGCGGACTTCCGTCGGCCGTATTTTTTACGACGTGGAAGGCTTGGCACGGAGGAATCTTGATCGACTCCGCCACTTAATGAACACCGATCGCGACCATTTCGAACTCTCTGCGGTTTGCCGGACACACGTCTCCTCCATGCTCGATTCTTGTCGGTCCTATAGATACTACGCCGCGTCGCGGAAATGGTACCGAAGCGATCCTCCGAGCCGTTCTCGGCATTGTGCGGAATCATCCTCCGAAATTGTTCTTGGCTTGAAGTCAAATATATTGTTATCAAGTCCTAGATGATTGCGTTCGTGATGGTAGTTGAAGGGTTCAAAAATACAGACGGCGACTATCGAGTGTAAATCCCGAAGATAGCAAATCAAACTAAGCAGAGTGGGAGGCGAGAGTCAACACTTTCGCGTGGGTTCAACGATTGATTCGGTGTCGAATGACATGGCATAAGGTGAGAATTGCCGGGCGGACGCAGATTGCCCAAGCAATATCCGGGAATGCGATTGGCGAACGCGCGATTGCTTGCGCGGCGTCCCGATAATACTCGCAACATAATTCCTTTCCACCCTTGGCTCGCCGGCGAAGCGTCAGGACACTTTGCCAACACTCTCCGATCACTGCCAATGACATAGGTGCTCAGCACGACATCGACCGGCACGCCCGTGACCACCACGTCCCGTATTCCGAAGAAAGCGTCGACCTCCGCGCATATTGACCCAGTACGCTCTCAACACAAAATGGACTTAACGCGACACAAAGCACGCTTGGTTACATTAGAAAAGATTCACGGCCTAAGCTATTTGCATTTGAAGCCCCTCAGCGGCTTCGCAGATCCGCTCTGACCAACTGCGATTTCCTTGTGCACTCAACTAGTCGAGACGACAAGAATCGTATGGGATCTCTATCGTGCAGCGACCGTTTGTCTCGCTCCGCCACGAAATGAGAAAGTTAGGTTCGTTGAGAAGTGCAGTAAGGCTCCCTCGCTGCCGTTGAGAGAA
>JAJDAB010000704.1 GCA_029262095.1 Candidatus Hydrogenedentota bacterium | reverse complement strand
TACGAAGATCGCTTGCACCGATGTGATTGACCCCTTCTTGGTCGAGGTGATGCGTTCTTGCAGTTCGCCCATTTCCGTGGCGAGCGTTGGTTGGTAACCCACGGCGCTCGGCATCCGGCCCAACAGCGCGGATACCTCGGAGCCGGCCTGCGTGAACCGGAAAATATTGTCGATGAACAGCAGCACGTCCTGCCCCAATTCGTCGCGAAAATACTCAGCAGCCGTAAGTCCGGTCAGTCCAACGCGCGCGCGCGCCCCGGGGGGCTCGGTCATCTGGCCGTAAATCAGCGCCGTCTTGTCGATAACGCCGGACTCCTGCATTTCGGCGTAGAGATCGTTACCTTCGCGAGTACGCTCCCCGACCCCGGCGAATACGGAATAGCCGCCGTGGCTCTTCGCGACTTTGTTGATCAATTCCATGATGAGAACGGTCTTGCCTACGCCCGCGCCGCCAAACAGTCCGGTCTTACCGCCGCGTGAATAGGGCGCGAGCAGGTCGATAACTTTGATGCCCGTCTCAAAGATATCAGCGGACGTTTCCAAGTCGACGAATTTCGGCGGTTCACGGTGAATCGCCCACTTGTCCTTGGTCGTGATCGGGCCACGTTCATCTACGGGCTCACCGATGACGTTCATGATCCGGCCGAGCACCTCTTCGCCGACCGGTACGGAGATATACGCCCCGGTATCGGAGACGGGCATTCCGCGCGTCAGACCGTCGGTGCTGTCCATGGCCACTGTACGTACAGCATTTTCACCCAAGTGCTGTGCGACTTCCAGGACGAGACAGCTTTTGCCGGGACGTTCTATCTCCAGCGCCTGATATATCGGCGGTAACGTGCCCGGCGCGAATACCACGTCGACCACGGGACCAACTACGGTAGAAACTTTCCCGGTACTCATCGTAATCTCCAAATCATTTCGTTAAAGCGCTTCGGCACCGCCGATAATTTCCAGCATCTCGGCGGTGATAGCGTCCTGGCGTGCCCGATTGTATTGCAGGGTAAGCCGTTCAATGACGTCGGTCGCGTTGTTCGTTGCGGAATCCATTGCGGTCATGCGCGCGCCGTGTTCGCTGGCAGCCGCTTCGTGTAATACGCGGTGCATCTGAATTTGCAGGTCACGCTTGAGCAACGTTTCCAACACATGCGCCTGCGAAGGTTCGTATACATAATCCACCGGCGGCGCTTCGACTTCTTCGTCCAGCGCGACCGGCAAGAGTTGTTCCAGCGATACTGTCTGCACAATCGCGGATCGGAATTCGTTGTAGAGGACATGGACCGCGTCGATTTCGTCGTTCTTGAATCGATCCACAAGGGGATCCACGATATTGGCCACCGCGCGCATTGGATCCTCTTCCAGCACGTGCGTGAATTCCGCGTCGATTGGGACTGTTTCCCGCTTCACGGCGTCAACGCCCCGGCGGCCAATCACGACGAGCGACGTTGCGCGATCACTGAAATCGTTTCCCAGAAGGCGACGGGCTTCGTTGATGACGCTGCTGTTATAGCCGCCGCAAAGCCCGCGATCGGCCGTGACCACAATAATGACGCTGCGCCGCTCTTCGCGGCCATCGAGTAATGGATGCGCGTCATCTTGAGCGCACGCCGCCACACGCGTCACCAACTCGCGCATACTACGCGCATACGGTCGCGCCGCGACAATAGCCTCTTGCGCGCGGCGCAGCTTTGCCGCAGCGACCATTTTCATGGCGCGCGTTATTTTCTGTGTGTTCTTGACGCTATTGATTCGGCGTCGTATGTCGCGAAGGTTCGCCATGGTCGTTTACAGAGCCGGCTCGAATGCTTCGTCGAACGCCTTGAGCGCGTCGTTGATTTTGTGACTCAGCGTATCGTCCATGACACCCTTCTCGCGAAGCGTCTCTAGGATATCCGCGTGGCTGGTCTCAAAGAATGTGTACATCTCACGCTCATACCGGCCTATGGCCTCGATGGGAACGCCATTCAAATGGCCGGACGTGGCCGCATAAATGATGAGAATCTGTTTTTCGACCGGCAGCGGCGCGTATTGAGGTTGCTTAAGAATCTCGACAAGCCGTTCGCCGAGTTGAAGTTGCTTTTGCGTCGCGGGATCGAGGTCACTACCGAATTGCGAGAAGGCTTCTAGCTCGCGAAACGCCGCGAGGTCCAACCGAAGCGTACCGGCAATTTTTCGCATGGCTTTCACCTGCGCCGCTCCACCTACACGCGAAACACTGAGTCCTGCGTTTATCGCCGGGCGCACGCCGGAATAGAACAAGTTCGATTCGAGATAGATTTGACCGTCGGTGATCGAAATTACATTCGTGGGGATATAGGCGGACACGTCGCCGGCCTGCGTTTCGATAATTGGGAGTGCGGTCAGGCTACCGCCGCCTTGCTCGTCACTCATTTTCGCCGCACGTTCCAACAAACGCGAATGCAGATAGAATACGTCACCGGGATACGCCTCGCGGCCCGGAGGCCGGCGCAACAGCAGCGACAACTGGCGATACGCCACCGCGTGTTTAGAGAGATCATCGTAGACGATTAACGCGTGCTTTCCGTTGTCGCGGAAATATTCTCCAATTGTGGCGCCTGCATACGGCGCAAGGTATTGCATCGGCGCGGTCTCAGATGCGGATGCGGACACAACAACCGTATAGTCCATGGCGCCGCGCTCGCGCAGCATTTCCACGAGCCGCGCGACCGTCGATTGCTTCTGTCCGATCGCGACATAGATGCAAATCACACCCGTGTCACGTTGGTTAATAATCGCATCGATTGCCACGGCCGTCTTGCCGGTCTGGCGGTCGCCGATGATGAGCTGACGTTGTCCGCGACCGATAGCGGTCATCGAATCGATGGCCTTGAGTCCCGTTTGCAGCGGTTCGTTCACGGATTGGCGTGCAAGAATACCGGGCGCAATTCGCTCGACCGGGTTTCGTTCGTTAGATTCGATCGGCCCGCGACCGTCAATCGGCTCACCGAGCGCATTCACCACTCGTCCCGTCATCGCATCGCCAACCGGCACAGACGCAATTTCGCCGGACCGCGTTACGGTATCGCCTTCGGAGATGTGCTGATAGTCGCCGAACAACACGACACCCACGTTGTCCTCTTCAAGATTGAGGACCATGCCCTTCACGCCGTGGGGGAACGACATAAATTCGCCAGCCATCTCATTCTCGAGTCCGTAGACGCGCGCGATTCCGTCACTGGCCTGAATGACCGTGCCGGACTCGGCGATTTCTACTTCGGACTCGAAATCACTGATCTGTTGTTTGAGGACTTCGGTTATTTCTGTTGCTTGCAGTTTCATGTTGTGTTGCTCCGGCGTCGGCGTTTTCCGGCCCGCCTTGGTTAGTTCAAAGACCCGTCGTCGTTTTCAATTAAGTTGCGGCTAATACGATCGAGCCGTGCGCGCACGCTGCCGTCGATAATTAGACCGGCGATTTCAGCTACAACTCCGCCGACGATTGACTCGTCCACGCGGCGGTCCAGTCGGACGTCACGCCCCACGTAAGCTGCTAGTCCTGCTTTCAACGGTTCGACTTGTTCGTCGGTCAACGGCAACGCCGTAGTCACGGTTGCCGATACACGGTTACTGCGTTCATCTACTCGCCGCCTAAACAATTCGGCGACCATGGGCAGTAGCGCAATCCGATGACGACGCAACATGATGATCGCCGCGTTTTGCGCTGGCGCGGGTGCTTCGATTCGTTTCAATATCGCTTCAAGAACACCGAGGCGCTCTTCGATGCGCAAAGACGGATCATTCAGAACACTGTGGAGTTGATCCGATTCCGCAAACATCTCGCTGAGGGCCGACATTGCTTGGAGATTCGCATCCAGTTGGTCATTGTCGGCGATGGCAGCACTGAGTGCTTTCGCGTATCGATCTGCAATCAGCGCATGCTTCATTTCGATGCGCTTTCTTGTGCCACATGTTGTGCGCTACGAGTGAGACTTGAAATAAACGAGTCGATTTCGCTGGCTTCCGATTTGGGGCTACGTTGCGATTCGTAGGTTTCGGCGGCTGCGTTGGCCGCGCGTTGCACGAGTTCCCAGCGAATCGTCTTCACCGCTTGCTCGCCAACAATGCGTTTTCGATCTTCGGTTTCTTGGTCAATGAACGAGACTGCGTGCGCAGTGCCTTCTTCGATTACGGTCCGCTCGCGCGCCATGAGCTCCGCGGCTTGCGATTTCGCTTCCTGCTGATCCGCTTCGAATCCGCCGACCCGTTCTTGCGCGGCTTCGAGGCGTTTCATAGCTTCCAACCGGGTATCCGCAGCGCGATCGAGCCGACCCCGAATCTCGGTGATCTGCGCGTCCAAGAGATTGACAACGGGTGCGCGGCCAAATCGGAGAGCTATCAACATCAATCCACCCGCGTTCAAGAATCCGAAATAATATCCATAGATCGATCGGCGGCTCGCCTCGGCCTTGAACTCGGGCGTTGCAACATAGTCAGCAACGAACGTAACCTGCTCAGCCATTGTCGGATCATCGGGCGCGGCTTCGCCTTGTTGCATGTATTGCTTGTAAACCGTGCTCTTGGTGAGTGCGAGGTACTGTTCGTGACTTTCTTTGTGACTTTCCATGTACTCATCGGAATATCCGGGTGGCCCCCAGAGCGCTAGGCCGCCTCCAGCGAGTACGACGTACACCGCAGTGAAGACTAGCAAGAATCCTTTTGCGCTACTCATGACTGACCACGCAATTGGAGTCGCTTCGCCATCTGGTCGGCAAGACTCGGGACGAGCGCGTCGAACTGTTGTCGTTCGATATCCATAGCGGCTGAAACGGTATCTTCAATGGCACGGACTTGGCGGTCGGCCTCGGCTTTCCGTTCACGAACCGCGGCCGCACGCGCCATCATGCCTTCACGACGCGCTTGCTCAATCTCGGCGCTCGCAGCACGGCGCACACCGGCGATGTCGTCGGCGTATCGCTGCTCGAGCGACGTGGCGTCCTCGATGCTTTTTTCGGCTGTTTGCTCGTCCGATTCCACTTGATCGTCGCGCCGGTCCATCACCGATAGAATCGGGATCAGGATCAGCTTTTGGGTCACCCACAGAAATAGCAGGAACAACCCAAGCTCGACGAAGACCGTAAAGTTTATTGCAATCATGCTGAGCGCTATCCGCCGAGCACAACACCGAACAAGATGACCAGCGCGACGACGAGGGAGTAAATACCCGTCGACTCCGACACCGCCTGACCGATGAGCATGGTGCGCGTGAGTAGGCCTGCATTTTCAGGCGACCGTCCGATCGCTTCGCAAGCCTTACCCGCGGCAAATCCTTCACCGATTCCTGGGCCGATTGCGCCGAATCCCATACAAATACCTGCGCCAATAAGCGCGCCAGCCTTGATGAGATCCGTGCCTTGGATCGCCGTTGCGGCGACTTCTTCCGGTTGCGCGGCGACGGCTTGAACCAGCACCGTCATGAAACTCGCATCCATCTGTTCCACCCTTTCGAAGTGTTGCGCCGACGAATCGGCGGCGCATGTACCCTTACACCAAATAAATTAAAATAAGCGCTACGATGAGCGCGTATATCGCGGTTGATTGCGACACCGCTTGGCCAATCAGCATGGTGCGTAACACCAACGCATCTAGCCGGGGCCGTGTCGCCGAGGCTAGGCATGCGGTCTCTCCCGCCAACCCGCTACCGATGCCAGGACCAACACCCCCGAGCCCAACAGCGATGCCCGCACCGATCGTTTTCGCAAAGTTCACGATGGTCGGTTCTAGATCGGCGAGTGCGAACATCATGATGAACGCCACCAGCAGCCCGAAAATCGCGGGCGTCTGTGATACGGCCTGGCCGATTAACATCGTGCGCAACGTTATGCCTTGCGATCGCGGCCAGTTCGAAACACCTCTCAATGCACCACCGGCGGTGGTGCCGGACCCAATACCGGGCCCCAATGCGCCAGCGCCCATTGCGATACCCGCACCAATAGCGACGCCAACACCCGCCATACCCACTGCGGACACTGGACGGAACAAAAGTATCAAGGAAATAACGGTTGCAAAAATGCTGGGCGATTGCGCCATCGCTTGCCCGATAATCATCAGCGACATGATGCCGGTCGATCGTTTTGGATTCCGGGCGACGCCTCCGCATGCGGCTGCAGCAGGCCAACCGCACCCAACACCGGAACCCAGGCAACCAATTCCGATCGCGAGGCCTGCTCCGGCGAGTGCCGCGGCCTTGGGCAGTCCGATTTCCTCAGGGCTAACCGGCATGTAGAAAATCAGTAGGCCGACAACGAGCGCAAATATCGAAGGGCTACCGCCAACGGCTTGGCCAATGAGCATGGTGCGCATCAAGTGACCTTGCGCGACGGGTTGGCGCATCGTGCCTTCGTTCGCGGCGGCGGCGGCCATACCCATGCCGATCGCGGCGCCGATACCGCCAAATCCCAGCGCCAACCCCGCGCCAACGTAGCGGCCAATTTCAACCCAAACTTCTGGTGTGAGTACTTCCACGGTTCCCGATCTACTTTATCGCGACGGCGATATACGTCAACGTCAACATCGTAAATACAAATGCTTGGATGGCGCCGACGAAAAAGATGAAAAAGAAATCGAGCCCTAACGGGAGCCCAAAGTTGTACACAAGATTGGAGACGACGATGATGATAATGCTGCCGCCGATGATGTTGCCGAATAGGCGAAATGAAATGGATACGATTTTGGAAAGTTCGCCAATCACATTCAACGGAAAAAAGAAAAGGGAAGAGAGTTTACCCGCGATCTGCGCGCCCATCGGTGCGCCGGGCTGCGACCATAGCGGCCCCATCAGCTCCGAGGTATAGCCGCCGATTCCTTTGGCGCGAATTCCGCAAACCGTCGCCAAGGCAACAGCCATGGTCCCGAGCGCCAACGTACAATTGATGTCCGCTGTCGGCTCTT
This sequence comes from Candidatus Hydrogenedentota bacterium, assembly GCA_029262095.1. Lineage (GTDB taxonomy): Bacteria > Hydrogenedentota > Hydrogenedentia > Hydrogenedentales > SLHB01 > JAJDAB01. The sequence goes on along the minus strand of JAJDAB010000704.1, from coordinate 9,429 downwards.
CAAAAATGTCGAAGGGCGGAAACCCCATAAAATTGGCCACCAGTAGGAACAGAAAGAGGCAACAGATTAAGGGGAAAAACTTGCGATTCGCTTCGCGGGTTTCCAATTCGAGCGAAGATGCTACCAAGCCATCGAACGCGCCGACCACCAACTCCACCACCATTTGGCCCCGGTTCGGTACGAGTGACCGATGCCGTACGGCGAGCCAAAGCAAGACCCACAGGAATAACATCACGACAACGGTGTTAAATATGGTTAGGACGTTTAATCCGCCCAGCGGGATAGGCGTATTTGTGCCAGGCACAAAATACCAAATGAGTCTTTCACCTATCCGTTCCATCAGATTGCGATTCTTCTCGTAGATCGAAGCCCGTTAACCCCAGGAATATCAACACGATCTGGATGACGAACATCCCGGCCAGCGCCCCTAGAAGGCCGTGCATGGTGTCGCGATCAAGTGTGAAGGCCCAATAGAAGGCCAGAGCGTATAGCCCCATTCGAATTAGGGTCGACCGATAAACGGCGGAGTTTACTTTGGCCCGCGGCATGAATGCAAGTTTCTCGGCGTTCCAGACGTTCAACCAGAACGTAACAGCGCCGCAAATCCCGCCTGCCAACAGGCCCTTCGCCACAATCGGGTCAAACACATACGCGATAGCCGCCGCCAAAAACGTGACGAGCAACGTCAGACGAATCGCCAGCAACCGAAATCGTGCCAGCGTCCTCATGGAATCTCCTTCGCGAGCACTCGGTACGCTAAATACCCACCCGCAGCGACGCCGCCGACAATCATCGGAATCAGAATCATCCCGCCCGCCTGAAACAACCGGTCCATGTAAATGCCAAACGTCACGCCAAATGCGATCGCACCCACCATCACGAGCCCCACTTGACCAACAAGGGCGAGCGATCGTAAGAATGAGGTGTCAGGAGGTTTGGATGGTGGGGAAGGCACTATGAGGTCGATCCCTTATGGGGTTCAATAAACTCGCTAAGTGATCGATCGACCTTGGCAGTGGCGGGCACAGACTCAAAAAATCGCTTTAGTAGAACATCTCTGTCTACATATTGAAATGTTCGTAAGTACACAGTTTTATCGTCCGGTTTCACTTGTAATATCCAACCCGGTTTGGAACTTTGGAGATCATTAACTTCGAGCACCTCTGACCATTGGAACAGAAACTGATGCGCATTCACATATCGTATGCCGCGTTCTGTCAACTCGATATGAAATCGTTTCCACGCAAACCAGATTGAGACTCCTACGAATGGCATCGATATCATGAAAAAGGCAGAAAATAGAATGAACCTCCAGTGCAAAATGCCATGTTCAATATAATCTTCAAGTGCGCGGGGAGCATACAAATGAGTGATTAGAGCAACCAAGAATAACGACGGAAATCCATACTGGTAAAACAGAGTCAACCTGGGCCTATATGTTTGTGACTCCACCGTTCGCCTCCCGGCTAACAAGATCGCGAAATTGCTTCGGCTCGCGGGCTCAGAGTGAACCTTAGCTATTTGGACTTCAGGGGGTATCGTTCGGGATTGTCGATAGAAGTTACCGAGAGATCGACATCAAGTTCTGGCCAATACAGATGGTCAACTTGCAGGCGTTCAACGTTCAAAATTGCCCCGACTTGCGCATTGCGAAACCAAGGGGACTCATCGAACGCTACGAACATCTCGCAATCATCCAGCAATATACCAAATCCGCTATTAGAAATATTCGTTTCTTCAATTTTCGGAAGGTCACTACCAGGCATCCCGAATCTCCTGCAAACTTTATAGTCTTGTCCACGTCCGTCGCGTAATCGGACTCCATACTACACAAAAGTTGTCATCTTCATGTAGGGCTAACTCCCGATTCCGCGTGATCATCGTCTCGTCGTTCAGTCATTCCCTTCACATGTCGGGAGAGGTTGGGGAGGGGGAATCAACGCATCACGAATCGTCGCAACCACACCATCGACGTTCTCTTTCACTTCATGATTCCAAAATCTCAATACGCGGAATCCGCGATCAGCGAGCCACGCATCCCGTTCAACATCTTTCGATGTCTCGGTACCATGTTGGCTTCCGTCTAGCTCGACGACTATTTTCCGTTCAAGACAAACGAAATCCACAATGTAATCGCCAATGGGATGCTGACGCCGAAACCGGCAATCGTCAAGCTGTCGATTCTTCAGATTTTGCCAAAGCCGCCGCTCCATTGGCGTCGCGTTGTTACGGAGCATTCGACTGACCTGAGTCAATCGTTTTGGCACTTCACCCCCTCCTAACCTCCCCCTTCGAGGGGGAGGAACTTTGCTTAGTATCCTAAATGACGATTGGATAGAACACAACGTTCAATCCCGTCCAACGAGGGAGAGATACGCCGCGGACGAATAAGTTCCCCTCCCCTGGAGGGAGGGGTTAGGGGAGGGGGAGACCCACGCAACACCGTTGGCCACATTGTGAGACGCGTGCTACCATCGATTTCGTGATTCCACAGCTGGAGAACTAGTCGATTATGTTGCGTTCAATATTGTTAGCGGCGCTATTCCTATTCATCAGTTTCGAGTCCAAGGCGCAAACCGAATTGTGGTCGCTTGAGCTAGAGGCGACAGCGTTCTCTCCCACGCTCTATCCTTCGGCGGCGAATGCCGACAGCGTGCTTATTTCGGTGGGCAATGAACTCAAGCGGATTAATGCGCAAGGACAAGTAGCGTGGTCTATCGAACATGACCGCGCCCTGCAATCGTCTCCCACCTCCGCTGACTTAGACGGCGATGGCACGTTCGAAATCGCCGTAGCGGATGCCAACGGCTATGTCTTCGTATACGACGCAAAAGGCGCGCTCCAGTGGTCGCATGATTTCGACACGCCCACAGGCGCGTTCAAACACATCGTCGCGGTCGATGTGCACCCGAATCCAAACCTTGAATTACTCATCGGATTCGATGACGGGTGGCTCAACTGTTTGAGCGCGGGGGGCAAATTGCTCTGGCGCTTTTTCGGCGACAAATTCCGTGTTGGCGGTATCGCGGTTGGTGATGTGACCGGCGATGGGTTCACTGACATCGTTTACTGCACGGACAACGGCCATGTCTACTGCCTCGACGGCTGGGGATACGTGCAGTGGCGGTATGAGGAATACGCACCGTATGGCCGCTCGGGGCCGAATCTCGTTGACCTTAATGGCGATGGCGCAGTCGAAGTTCTATTAACGCGAAGTAACCAAGGCACAGCTACATGCCAAATGGCGCTGAACGGAAAAACCGGCGCATTCAAATGGCGCGCACCAACCTACATGCAAGGCTACACCTCGAACGCAATCGCCGATCTCGATGGCGACGGGTCGCTTGAAGTCGTTCACGGCGATAAAGGCAATCACCTCAACGCCACGCGCGCCGATGGTTCGCAGATGTGGGAAGTGATCCTCGAAGGGCGCGGCATTTTCTGGGCGTCTGCCATCGCGGATGTCGATGGCGATGGTGCGCTCGATATTCTCGTAGGTGTGCGCCGCAACAGCGCCAAGGACAAGCCGGGCCTCTATCGCATTAGCGCGGACGGCCGCGTGCTCGATGAACTCCTCATTGGCAGCGGTGCGAATACGAGTCCAGCGATAGCCGATCTAAACGGCGATGGAAAACTTGAAGTCATTGTCGCCTCCGACAGTCCGAACCGTTTGGTCGCATTGACCTGGAACAAAGGCGGCAAGGTCGCATGGCCGAGCGTGCGCGGCGGTTCGGCGATGCGGGGCACGAGTGTTGCCCTGGGTGAACCACTACGAGATGGTGATAAATCGGACGTCGGCTCCCTGCACATAGAAGACCACCATCACTCCCCAATGCTCGGTCCACGCGCCTTTCTTGCATCGTGGCAAGAGAACTTGCGGTCGAAAGGCTCGTTCATTGTATTGTCCTACCCGATCGTTATAGGTGCAGTCGAGCACCGAGTCATTCCAGTCAATCACGATGAGCGCTCGATCGAATTTGATGTTTCCGAGTCTGGGTTAGACCGCTTGCGATTGACTGTTTCGCTCCATCCACCCGACGGGACTACGGTAGGAAGCAAGACTGTGCAGCGCAACGTACTCGCAACGGTTCCCCGTTTTAACGAGTTACTCGGCGATCGCCTTAGCCAGCTTCAGTCGATCGCCGAAACCTCAGGGGCGGATATGAGTGGGCTTGCCAATCATAAAATCAAGCTTGATTTGCTGGCGTCAGAGTTGGAACGCTTACGAAAAACGAACACTGAGCCTGCGGCCATTGCAGACGCAACCGATGCCTTACGCGAATACGGCAACGGAGTCCTAGCTTTTTTTAATATATGTTCAAACTATTTACTGGCGGGCCACACTGGTCCGTTCGCTGCATGGCAGGATTCGAACCCGTGGGACGAAACGTTTTGGCCGCCGATTACGGACAACGTCCTACAAGATTCGATTAGTGTTGTCGCCTTTCGAGATGAGTTTGAAGACGCTGCGATCAATCTCGTCAATTTAACTTCAGAACCCATCGATATCCGTTGCACATTCACGAGACCCGTATTCGATCAACGCCCGGAACAAAATCCCGACCTCGCGAATCGCATAACGTTGCGTCGTGGCATAGCGATACCCAAGCGAGGCGGCGGCACGGTTCTCGACGCGCTACCCGAGTTGGATCGTTCTGGTGTCATCTCGTTAGCGCCGCTCGAACTCCGACAACTGTGGCTGGTGTTCGATACGCACGGCCTCGATGACGGCGAATACGATCTAAACCTTTACCTCGGTTCGATGACGCATCCGCCGACGGTCCGCACGATTCCTATCAAGCTCAAAGTCTGGCAAGTGCAATTGCCGGAGGGCGTGTATGCGCAAATGAATTGGGGACACATCGACCCCGTCAATACGTCCGACCAGGACTTACAAAGCATGCTGGACCACGGCGTCAGCGTGGCGAATGCGCCCGCGCTACCCGCGCTGCCGGTGGACGAACACGGCAATGCCAATGGCGAAGCGGATTGGACAACGTTCGATGCAACGCTGGCGCGTGTGCCGGACTATTTTCAATTGATGTTTCACGGCGCGATGCGCCCACAGTGGCCGGCTAGCATGGACGCGGCGGCGATTGAAGCGGCAAGCGACAATGCATTCGCCTCGGGTGTACAAACGATGTCCGAACATCTGTTGTCCCTGGGCTGGGACTACGATCGCTGGGCGTTCTATCACCTTGACGAACCGTGGTTGACCGGCCTAACGGTCATCCCCGAGTTGCGCGCGTTTTGCGAGCGAGTACGCGCGGTCGATCCACGCGTGCGGCTCTATGCCAATCCAACGGGCAAATTAAAGGTCGAATACCTGGAAGAATTCAAAGACCTCATCGACGTTTGGCAACCGGAAATCAATTTTCTGAAACGCGATCCGGAGCTACTGGCGTGGTTCCAAGAAAACGCAAAAACGTTGTGGGCGTATGAGGCGACCGATCCCGGCAAGGAATTGTTGCCCTTGGGATATTACCGGGGCCTCGGTTGGCTTGCCTGGGATTTGAAACTGTCCGGCGCAGGCTTCTGGGTGTACAAATACCACGACCTCTGGTGGCCCTTGGATGTTGGAAACTGGGCCGTGGTCTATCCCTCGGGCGATGAAGTCGTTCCTTCCCGCCGTTGGGAAGCCTGCCGCGATGGCCAAGAAGATTATCGTGCGATGTACGTCTTGCGCGAAGAAATCCAAAAGGCGCGAGACGGCCACCGGTTGGAAGACGCTGACCGCGCCGAAAAACTTCTCGACGAGGCGGTCGAGAAAGTGGTGGGCTGGCAAATTGGGGTCATTGATGAAATCACGCGACAAACCCGCGATTACGAAATCGATTATCAATTGTTGCTGGAATACCGCACCAAGATCGCGGAGATGATTATCGATCTCCGTGCAGGTGGCGCGCACAATCCCATTCATTTCCTCGGCGACTGACCTCCCGTTTGCGGGCGTGGAATCCTGCGCCTATACTCCCAGACCAAACCTCCGGGGCGGAGAAGGGGATTCATTGGAATGACCGATCACTCGCTTGCACGTTCGTGCTGTCTCATCGCGATTCTACTTATGGCTCTGGTGGCCACACCTGTTTGGGCACAGGCCGAAGAAGCCGAAGCGCCTCAAAGTATCCAAGAACGCGTCAACGGATTTTTCGATGAGTTCGTCAATAGCTTCATCAATAAGGTGTTGTTCTACGGTATCGGCCTAGGACCGGTCGGCGAGATCGACGACGGCGATCAGTACCCCGTTGATGATGACGGTTATGCGTTGGCAACGAACGAGGCCGGTGCCGTAATTAGCGATGGACACGGTGTCCCGGTGCGCTATACCGACGATGCCGGAAATGTATTGATGTTTGCGGGCAATAATGCGCAGACCGTTACGCCGCAGGGCGACATCGTCGAGACGCGCGAAGGCGCGGTGATCGTCCGCTCAATTCCCGTCATCGTTTGCGTGCTATTCCTCGGCGGCTTTTTCTTCACGCTTCGTTATAGATTTATCAACCTTCGCTTATTCAGGCACAGCATCGACGTCATTCGCGGCCGCTACGACAAGCCGGATCACGAAGGCGAAGTTTCGCATTTTCGCGCGCTAACCAGCGCACTGTCCGCAACCGTCGGACTCGGAAACATTTCGGGGGTGGCCGTTGCAATTTCGATGGGCGGTGCGGGCGCCGTATTTTGGATGTGGTTCACCGCGATCTTTGGCATGAGCCTCAAATTCTCGAGTTGCACGCTCGCCCAACTCTACCGCCGCATCGGCGACGACGGACGTGTACTCGGCGGCCCGATGGTCTATCTTGAAATGGGGCTAAAGGAAAAAGGGTTTGCGATACCTGGAAAAATACTCGCCGTCTTGTTTTCCGTACTCACGATTCTGGCGGCGTTGGGCGGCGGGAACATGTTTCAGTCCAACCAAACCTACAGCCTCTTTCAATCACAAGTAATGGGCGGGCAAGACGCGCCCGCGTGGGCGCCGTGGTTATTCGGCCTGTTGCTCGCCATCCCCGTCGGCATTGTCATCATTGGCGGCATAAAACGAATCGGCGAGGTGACGGCACGCATGGTACCGACGATGTGCGTGTTTTATTGCACCGTGTGCGCGACGATCATCCTGCTCAATGCCACAGAAGTCCCGGCAATGTTTGGATCGATTTTCGGCCAGGCTTTTAGTGGCGACGCCATGTTCGGCGGATTCCTCGGGGTGTTGGTACAAGGCATGCGGCGCGCGGCATTCTCGAACGAGGCGGGTATGGGTTCAGCCGCCATCGCCCATGCGGCAGCGAAGACAGACGAACCCGTGCGAGAAGGCGTCGTTGCCATGATCGGACCCTTCATCGACACCATCGTCGTCTGCACCATGACGGCCTTAGCGATTCTGATTACCGGGTCGCATCTGGAAGAAGGCTTAGAAGGCATCGAGATCACTGCCGCGGCCTTCGGACAACTCGGCGTTGTTGTTCCCTATATTTTGTTCGTCGCAGTGTTTGTATTCGCGTTTAGTTCGGTAATTTCGTGGGGGTACTACGGCGAACGGGCCACCGAATACTTGTTCGGTAAAGGCGGGATACTTCCTTACCGCGCAGTCTACGTTGCGATTGTAGTGCTCGGCCCTGTGCTCAGTTTGCAGTCCGTACTGGACTTTTCTGACGCCGTAATGTTGAGCATGGCATTCCCCAACATCGTCGGAATGCTCTTCCTGTCCGGAAAAGTAAAAGGACTCGCCGACGACTATGTCGCCCGCTTGAAGTCAGGAGAGATGAAACCCGTTGATGGTTCGTAGACGCTGGCTAGGGCAATAGATCGCCGTGTTCCAACTCAAGCGCTTTGAGTGCGGCTTCAAATTGATCCTGAGTAAGCGCGCGCAATGCGTTCTTACTCATCTCTTCAGCGGCGCTTTCCGCTTGACGCATTACATTTTCGCGCGCACCCGCGCCGGAAAGATTCGGGCTGTTGTCGATAATTTCGCCGCGAACTTGACTGAGTCTGGTTTCGGCGGTGAGTTCGCCGCTCCGCGCGGTCGTGTACAAGTCCGGGAACTCGTTTGAGACGGAAGCGAACAGCTGGACCGAGTTTTGCAGATACTTCATCGCGTCGGCGTATTTCTGAGCAAAAATAAACTGTTCCGATTCGCGCAGACCCGCTTGCGCCGTGCCCAATGCCGCTTCCGAAACTGCACGTCGTTCATCACGCGCTTCAATCTGGGCGCGCGCATCAAACAACCGTAATTGCGCCTCGCTATTCAACTTGTCCGCGTTGATTGCGTTCTCAAAAGACTCTTCTCCTTCTTCGAGACGGTCTTCCTTCATCGCCAAATCACCCATGCGGATGTAGTACTCGGAGATGCGTTCGATGACATCCCGGCGTCCGGGAGCAACGGCCAATACAGACTCGTATTCGCGAATCGCTTTGTCGTAATACTCGCCGTCAAAATACAAATCGCCAATTTTCTTCTGAAAGTCAGGAGTCATAATGCCCCGGTCTGCGATTCGTTTGTATGCCGCATCCGTTTCGCGTGCGTTTCCGCGTCCGACGTAGAAGCGCATCGCGTCCACGTAGTAGGTGCGCATTTGATCTTCGGATACCGCGGCAGCCACCGCCGGACCACGCAAGATGGAGAACCAAACATCCGCCACTGCTGCAATCGAACGACTCGCATCGTCAGCGAACGAAAGGCTCGCTGTTCCGCGGAAGCCGACGCCCTCCTGGTAATCTTTGAGAATGACATCCGCATTTCGATCGGCAAGTGCCTGCGCTTCGGCGAAATACGTCATGGGCTCGACAATCCGTCGCTTTTCCAGTTTCCAGCGCACCCGGGTGATGTTGACTTCGGCGTCTGCGTAATACAGATCGCGGTATACCGGACTTGACTGGGAGAGCGGCGCGCTCAATCGAGCGGCCATTTTCCCTAGAACGCCGAGACGAAACGCATAATACGGGTCGATTCGCTCACCGCGCATTGCTTGCAACAAGTCCATTTGGGCTTGGAGCGATATGAGCGGATTCGAATCCCAACCCGGCATGAGATTGTTTAGCTGGCTCGAACCGATCGATGCTCCATCCCGTATGTCCGCCTTAAGATTGGCGAGCAGTATACCCTCTTGTTTCGTGATCACTTCCGCAGCGGTCGAAACAATCGCGACCTGCGCTTGCGGTCCCCAGGCGAACGCCGACTGCGCCGCGGCAACCGTAAAACTCAATACCAATGCCCACCGTACCATTCGATTCATTGCTCCAACCTCGTCACTTCCATGTGCAGTCTGAAATCGACACACTAGACCGTGCCGCCTGTTACAGAAGGTGCTTGCCGGGCTATTGATCGTTCCAACTGATCGACAAAGTTTTCGATTTCCACGGTCTCACCCGACGGTTCAGTTAGTTCTAAATACCGACGAATTTCTTTGATGCCGTCTTCCATGTTCTGCTCATTGA
>JAJDAB010000703.1 GCA_029262095.1 Candidatus Hydrogenedentota bacterium | reverse complement strand
CCCCTTTGCACTGTGGACCGTCATCAACGTCGCCGACTTCACGTCGCGCTGGTCCGTGCGCCGTGGATCGTCCGGCGGTTCCAACGAGCACTGATCGAGAAACTCTGTTAGCGTTGGATTTCGGGTCGAGTCGCAATACTGCTCGGCGGATTGGGTGACTGCGTCCAAGTTCTCACTCCGCTGAATCCACTGGCCGGGTGTCTTGGCGAGACGCCGCAACTCCGCCTTATAGCCACTCGCCTCGACGAGGCCTTGAATCAGGTCCGGAATCGCCCGGGCACGCGACTCGAATTGTTCCCGATAAATATTCATCAGGTCGAGAAATTCGCCGATCCCTTGATCCGCCCGGGTCGACAACGCACCACGTTCGCGGGCGCGGCGCATGGCCTTGGCAAATGAAATGCCTTCTTCCCGGCAAAGGTCATGAATGCTGTGCAACGCCACATCGCCGACGCCGCGACGCGGCACATTGACCACACGTAACACTGCAGCCTCGTCATTTGGATTCGCAATGATTCGGAGGTACGCCAACACGTCCCGGACCTCCGTGCGTTCGAAGAAATCCTGGCCGCCGCGCACGACGTACGGTATACCTGCGCGCCGAAACGCGATCTCGAATGGGCGCGACTGGATATTCGATCGGTACAGTACGGCAAAGTCGCCAAATGATCCGCCGGACTTCTGCAGTATGTGTTGCAACCACTCGACTGCCGTATCCGCTTCGTGTTCGCTGTCGGCGGTGATGATGTGATCGATTGCCCGCCCTTCGCCCAACGCACTCCACAGCTTTTTCGGACGCCGCTGCTTGTTCCGGCCGATGACGGCGTTGGCCGCATCAAGAATCGTTTGCGTTGAGCGGTAGTTCTGCTCAAGCTTCACGATCTGTGCATTAGGAAAATCGACTTCAAAGTCGAGAATGTTACGAATATCCGCGCCGCGCCAACCGTAGATGGACTGGTCGTCATCGCCCACGACGAACAGATTCGCGCGATCCCCGGCCAACGCTCGCAACAAGCGATATTGGACCGCATTGGTATCCTGATATTCATCGACAAGGAGGTACCGAAACCGGTTCTGATACCGCGTCAAGACTTCCGGATGACTCTGCCACAGCTCGACCGTCAATACCAGCAAGTCATCGAAGTCGAGCGTGTTCGCGGCCCGCAATGCCGACTGATATTTTTCGTAAATCGCGGGCAACCACTTCCGGTACTTGGCCTCCGTTTCCGTGTCGGAGTCTTTTTCCTCCTCGACATCCGGCGCCTCCGCCGTGTCGCCGCTGTTCTTAATGGACCCTATGCGTTCGAGAAACATCTTGGGACTGAACGCATCCTTTACGCCGTCCATATCATCCAAAACGCGCCGCATGATAGTGCGCACGTCGCTTTCGCTCGAGACGCTGAAATTCTTTCGGTAACCCAGCCGCTCAATTTCTCGACGCAAAACGCGTAGACAGAAGGAGTGAAAGGTTCCCAGGAAAAGTTTCCCCGCAGCATCTTTGCCGATAATGCTCGATACTCGATCACGCATTTCGTTCGCCGCCTTGTTCGTAAACGTAAGAGCGAGAATTTGACTCGGCTTGGCGTGGCCATTGGTCAACAAATGCGCGATACGCTGCGTGATCACTCGTGTCTTACCGCTCCCCGCACCAGCGAGCACAACCAACGGGCCGTCTATATGCGTAACGGCGGCATTCTGCTCGGGATTGTGATTATTCGACATGAACGACTACTTCGAGGCTGGCGGAAAGGCGGCATCGTAACAGGACACCGACATCGGATGCACGTGCAACATTGGCCCGCCGAGATTTGAAGTCGCGCATAGCGACTCAGGCCCCTACCCGTTCATCAGCGAGCTTTCTTATTGCCAACGCGCTAATGCTGATCCCACAGCACGTAGGGATCGTGGTGGCGGGTCTGTTCTGCAATTAGTAACGCTTCGAGTTCTTTTCGTATGTCCGCATGGTTCGGATCGCCCGCCAAATTAACCTGATGCGGTTCCGGGCGATGGCCGATCGTGGCGATCACGGAATCACTGCGATGATCTGCCAACAACTCTAGTGGGTTCTCCTCAAGATTAAACAACTGGGTCTCTCGGACTTCTCCTTCGAGCACATCATATTTAATGAGTTTCCACATCCCCTTCTTGATACTCCGAATGCCGGGCTTAGTCCCGCCACAGTAGACGCCATACAAGACGTCTCGGGACACGGGCGTTTCCCCTTGGAGCACAGGCCTGAAACTAACGCCTTCGAGCGTTTCCGGTGGCGCTATCCCAGCGATGTCGCAAAACGTCGACAAGATGTCCAAGAGATAGATGTTACCCGGCGCGCGCGATCCGGGTTCAATGCCAGGGCCTTTGACGATGAACGGAACGCGCCATGTATGTTCGTACAAGTTTTGCTTGCCCATGAGACCGTGGCGACCAACCGCGATGCCGTGATCGGACGTAAAAAATACGTACGTATTGTCCAGCTCCCCCATTGCATTTAATCTGTCGAGGACTCGACCCACTTGAACGTCGATGTTTTCGATACAGGCATTGTCCCTACCGATTTCGTTTCGCACGACCGCTTCGGCGCGCGACTGCATTACGCCCTGAACGCGTTCTTCGTCACGAAGCGCTCGGTGCCCATGGTGAAACGGGTGAGCTGGGAGGTAATTCTTCGGCAAGGGTGGTGCCTCAGGATTGACTGCCGCGGTCGGATCTAGCTCATTTACCGCACCATACTTTCTTAACAGCGCGGGTGTTCCATTACGCGGGTCGTGGGGATGTGAAAATCCTAAGAACATCAGAAACGGATTCTCCGTCTCGGTGATTTCACGTTGCTTCAGGAACTCGATCGCCTGATCTGCGTGCCATTTACTCCCCTCCTCGTCCGTGCCGGCGCGTGAAGTGCGGTCTCGCACCGTTCCGAACAAAGCGTTGGCCTGGTTGTAGGAGTTGCCTTTCTTGCAGGTTCGGAACGTGTCGTAGCCCGCGCGGTTGAATACAGCGGGCATGCTGAACTCCGGCAAGTTTGGAGGCACCAAGTCCGGATTCTCATTGTTCGGATTGTCCTTGCCGGGGATGTGCCAAAGGGTTCTCCCCGTCATGATCATCGTGCGGGATGGTGTGCACACGGCACCGCTCCACGATCCCATGTGATACGCCGCATCAAGCGTTATCCCTTCAGCCGCGAGTCGATCCAAGTTGGGCGTGTTGCAGACCGTGTTTCCATACGCACTGAGCGTGAACGGAGACTGATCGTCTACAAGAACAAAAAGGATGTTGGCCGGCTGGGAAGCATCTGATTCGGCCGCCGAAAGTCCTGGCGTACAAAACACAACTATTGTTAATGCGGCCAACCT
>JAJDAB010000702.1 GCA_029262095.1 Candidatus Hydrogenedentota bacterium | reverse complement strand
ACATGGACACCGTGTGCTTGACCATGCGCCGATTTCGTAACGGTTCGCACGAGCACGCGTGACCCTGCCGCCAACACACTCGCTGAGACCAAGAGCGTGCATACGATCGACGTTGTAAATCGAATAAGGCTGGCGGAGGTCATGCCGCCAGTCTACAGCGGCCATCGCCAACAGTGAAACCTGAGCCCGCTGTCGCGATGTTGCCCGCGTTTCGTAACAAGACCATGTGCGGTACAATAAAAGTACGGAAGACGGGAACGCAGGTTGCGATCACGTCTGGGAGTAGTACCGTGGTGACCTGGAAACACGCACGGCGGTTGGTGGTGCTCGTATTCGGCGTGACGTTGCTCGCGTTGGGCGTGGCGTTGTTGGTGTTGCCGGGACCGGCCATGGTGGTCATTCCCTTCGCATTGATGATTCTTGGTACGGAATTCGTTTGGGCAAGGCGGTTGTTGCGCCGAGTTAAAGATAGTGCTATGCGTATGGCGGAGTCGGCGCGGAGCGGCCCAACAGCGCAGGATCGCAATGCGCCGCGAAATAGCTGATACACTTTACGATCAGCGCGGCAACGTAACCGGAGAAGAAGCGCATGGCCAATGAGCCTGTCATCGATACTTTCGAAACCAACCCCGGCGTTCAGCTCACTGATTATTGGTGGCCGGCTGACGACGCGAAGGCAGCCGTCTTTCTCATTCACGGGTACGGCGAGCACGCGGCACGTTACCAACACATCGCCGACGATTTAGCGACGCACGGCTATTCGTTGTACGCGTTCGATCTGCGCGGGCATGGCAAGTCGGATGGCGACCGGGCCTTCATCAATACGTTCGATGACTTTGTCGCGGATACGGATGCAGCACGAGCCCGCTTTGACGCGGTCCGTAAAGGTTTACCCGCGTTTCACATGGGCCACAGCATGGGCGGACTGGTCCTGACGCTGTACGCGACGTCGCGCGAATTGGAGACGAACGGTCTTGTCTTCAGCAGCCCATTTCTAAAATTAGCCACGGAAGTTTCGCCAATTCTCCAAACCTTGTCCGGAGTAATCGCCGCGCTTCTGCCCAAACTGCCGATGGGCGACCTGGAGTCCGAAGCAATTTCTCGGGACATTGATGAAGTCAAAAAATATCAAGACGACCCGCTCGTGTATCACGGTAAGATTGTCGCGCGGACCGGTGCGCGAATGATTCGCGCGACCGCGTACGCACGTGAAGCCGTGAAAGCAATAAAGGACCCGCTCCTGGTTTTTCACGGAACGGATGATCGACTCGCATCATTCGAAGGAGGTGAGTGGCTATACGAACACGCCGCCGCTAGGGATAAGACGTTCCATGTCTACCGCGACGGGTATCACGAATTGTTTAACGACCTGGATCGCAACCGGTTCTACAACGAGCTTACGGCCTGGCTCGACGATCATATGCCGGAACAGAAGGCCAAATCATGACCGACCAGTTTCAAGCACATGATCGGACGCTGCCCTTCAAAGGCGCTGAGGCCATCGATACGGAGGTCTTGGAATGCTTCGATTACGAGTACGCCGATCACCCCGTCGGCGAACCCATGGAAATCGTCACGACCACCGATGAATTTACGTCGGTGTGCCCATTCTCGGGGTTGCCCGATTTCGCGACCGTGACGATTACGTACGCGCCAAACCGCAAGTGCCTCGAACTGCGGTCGTTGAAATACTATTTGATGTCGTATCGCGATGTCGGCATCTGGTACGAACACCTCGTAAACCGAATGATGGAAGACCTCACGAACGTCTGCGAACCGTTGCACATGCGGATTAGCATCGCAGCTACTGCACGGGGTGGGTTGCAGAGTACGGTGACTGCGGAGTGGCCGAAGAAGAACTGATTACGATAGCCATTTAGGAGCATCCGCCTACGAAGTTTCTTTCGTGACTTGGCCTAATGTCATTCCGCGATACCGTGATGGAAATCGGGGCCGACCTTACGGTAAGAAGCGGGCCACAGAGCGCACAGAGAACACCTAGAAACGCCAGGAGTTCTCTACCTTCGATTGACGTACTTCTCTGTGAACTCTGTGCTCTCTGTGGCAAATCTATTCTGTCATCACGGTATCTCGAAATGACCGAATTGCAATTGGCTATGAGGTCAAAGGGTCACGCTCGCCCAGGGCCTTGAAAGCGTTGCTCCGTTCCACGCACGTCGGGCAGGTGCCGCACGGCGTATCGCCGCCGCGGTAGCAGCTCCAGGTGTGGTTGAAGTCGATGCCGAGTTCGATGCCTTTTCGAACACTGTCCGCTTTGCTCTTGGTTATGAGGGGGGCGTGAATGATGATCGAATCGCGGCGGTTAAGCGACAACACCGTATTGATGCGTTGGAGGAAATCGGCGGTGCAATCCCAGTAGCCGTACTCATCTTGCGCTTGCGCGCCGTAGAATACGTCGCGAATACCGTTCGCTTCCGCGTAGGCGGCCGCAACGGAGAGCAACATCATATTCCGGTTGGGCACATACGTCGGCGGCTGCTCGGTGTCGCCACCTGGAATGTCTTGCAAGTCCGGAACCGGCGGGCCATCAGCCATTAATGTGCTCGCACCGGACAACACGTCCTTCAAAAATGCAAGTTCGATGACGCGGTATTGCGTTACACCAATTGATTCCGCCTGCCATTTCGCGCAGGCGAGTTCTTTTGCGTGTCGCTGACCGTAGTCGAAACTCAACGCGTGGATGGATGCGCATTTCAGTTCTTTTGCGACGTGGTGTAAGAGGACCGTCGAGTCGATACCTCCGCTTAGTAACACCACTGCGCCGTTTTCGTTGTTCATCGGAGCGTCCTAGAAATCGTCACCAGATTTTGTCCTGGACAGGATAACAGGAGTTGCCTTCATTCCTTCTTTCGCCGCGAAGAACACGAAGGGAAAAGCATGGACGGCCAGGAGTATAGCCGGGCTCGGTGAGCAGTCAACGTTAGGTGCTTCTGGGTTCCCGCCTGCGCAGGAATGACGGCAGGGGGTAGAAGGAAGGCAATGCGAGCAAAGCGCAACATCCCGTATTTCTTTACTTACTTTCTTTTTCCGCAAAAAGAAAGTAAGTGCCGCCGGACAGCATCGCGGCGCTGTCCGACGGCTTGGCATAGGGGGTATCGAGGCCAAGCTTCGCTAAGATTAGAGCGGTGAAGCGGCGATGGTTGGCGCCGCGCCATCCGCGGTGAATCGAATGACTCCAGTTTCGTCGACATAGAACTGACGGTATCCGGTCTGGCCGATGGACGTCGGCACTGCGGTACACGTAAATGCGGGAGCGGCTACGTTGGATCCAAACGACACGACGACGGCGTAGATATAGCCCAGTTTATTGCCGCTGCCCAGCACACCGTCGATATACGGCGGTGTTGCGCCAGCCCCATCCGGGTCGGCCAATTGGGCCAACGTGCCGAAGTCGCCATTTCCATTTCCATCGTTATCGACAAAGGCGGCTGTTTGAAATGAGGACTGTGAAGTAGAAATCGTTCGAATGGCACCTGTTGCGCTTGCCTCGTTCGCACTCATTCGCGATCGCAGTAAATTGGGAATAGCGATCGCAGCGATGACGGCGATGATAGCCACCACAATCATTAGTTCGATGAGCGTGAAACCGGCGGTCCTTCGCATAACTCGTCTCCTGGGTCTTGTTGTCTAGCAGCCTTGGCCAGGGTAACTGCACGATTCGTACCGGGTTCGCGGAAAAGCTCTAAATCATTATCAATAAAACACTTACGATTTGAATTATGGCTCCTTCGCATTAATGACTACCAACAACCAACGGACTTTTCGCGGTATTCGGCGACAATATTTGTCACTTTACGCAGGGCGAATCCACGACACGGCGACTACACGATTAGCATGGTGTCGCCGTAACTGTAGAAGTGAAATTGTTCCCGTACGGCGAACGCATAGGCACGTCGCATGAGGTCCACGCCTCCGAACGCGTAGACCAGCGCAAGCAAGCTGGATTTGGGCAAATGAAAATTCGTCTGCAGCGCATCGATTCCACGAAAGGTATATGGCGGGTAAATGTACCGACTCGTCGATCCGGATTCGGCGTGATATTTTCCGTCGCGATAGACGCTCTCGAGGACTCGCGTCGCTGTCGTGCCCACCGCGACAACTCGTCCACCCAGATCGCGTGTGCTATTGAGTTGTTCTGCCGCGGCATTGGAGACGTCGAAATCTTCCGCG
>JAJDAB010000701.1 GCA_029262095.1 Candidatus Hydrogenedentota bacterium | reverse complement strand
CAAAGAAGCGCTCGAACAAGCATCGAAACATTGTAAGAAATTGAAAGTCCTCGGTTCGTTCCCACACGGCGAACTGGAGGAGTAGCAATGGGACACGATTCCCGAAGAGGAGGTTGATGTGAAAATCGCGATTGCAGCAGTGCTCACCGTGATCATTGGGTTGGGCGCGGTCGTGGGCGTATACCAATTCCGCGAAAGTCGAATGACGCCGACCGATCTGGACACGCTACGCCAAACCGAACGGAAACTGCTCGAGGCGGAAGAAGCCTCCGCAGAACTCGAACTCACGGTACCAGCAGAAGAAGAATCGGCGACAGAGGTCATCGAACTAGCGCAAGCAGAAGAAGCGAGCCCTGAGGCCCGTACGTGGAAACAGATTGACACGCCAACGCTCGATCCGGCGAAGCCATTTCACGTGAAGTTCGCATGTTCAATGGGCGATTTCGTCGTCGAGTTTCATCCGGATTGGGCACCCAATGGAGCGAAACGCGTCCACGAACTCGTTGACATGAAGTTCTACGACGACTGTCGTTTTTTTCGGGTAATACCAGGATTCATGGCGCAGTTTGGCATTTCCGGCGACCCCACGTTGGCTCGCAAATGGGACCAAATGAATATCAATGATGACCCAGTTAAAGAATCGAACAAGCGCGGTTATGTAACGTTTGCCCAAAGCCAGTTCCCGAACTCACGCAGCACCCAAATGTTCATCAACTTCGACGACCGGAATCAACGCTTGGACGGTAGTGGATTCGCACCCGTGGGGAAAGTTGTTGAAGGAATGGATTTAGTGGACAAGATTTATAACGGTTATGGAGGAGGTCCCGGTGAAGGCGGTCGCGGACCCGATCAAGGGATGCTGCAATCCGGCGGGACCGCCTATCTCAACCAATATTTTCCAAAACTTGATTACATTAAGAAAGCGCGTTTCGTGGAGCCGGTCGAAGAAGAAGCCGGCGAAGAAGATGTATCGGAAGCCGCATAACTGAATAAGGAAGTTTTTTCGTGTCCCATACCTATGATGAGAATACCCCGTTTGTCGTGCGATTCGATTGTTCGTGCGGCACGATTGACGTTGAGTGCAACCCGGAGTGGGCACCGCTGGGCGCCAAACGATTCCACGAGATTGTCGCTGCGGAGCTATTGGATGACTGCCGGTTCTTCCGCGTCATCGAAGGATTCATGGCGCAGTTCGGCATCGCTGGTGACCCCGCGGTCGCAGCCGAGTGGCGGGACAAGATGATTGAGGATGACCCCGTCAAGCAATCAAATCAGGAAGGATTTCTGACCTACGCATGCGCGGGACCGGGTACCCGGACAACCCAGATGTTCTTCAATTTCAAGGATAATTCGTTTCTGGATGGCCAAGGATTCGCCCCGTTCGCAAAGGTGATTTCGGGCATCGAGACGGTTCACGCGTTCTACAAAGGCTATGGCGAAGGCGCGCCTCAGGGCAATGGTCCGGGCCAGCACTTGATCCAGCAGCAAGGGAATGCGTACCTTACTGAACACTTTCCAGAATTGGACTACATCAAAACGGCCCGGTTCGTGGCCGAATAGGTTTTCACACCGGAGGGGGTGTGGGGCTTAGTGAGGGGAGCGCCCTCAAGCGCGGAAGCTTGAGGGCGCTACTTTTTTCTAGACGTCATTTCGCAAATCGCGACTACTCGTAGCGTAACGCTTCGACAGGATCAACGCTCGCCGCTTTATACGCGGGGTACGCGCCGAAAAATACGCCAACCGACAAACTAAATAGAAACGCAGTGGCGATCGCCCAAGCCGCGCAATACACCGGAAACTGCGGGAAGAAGAATCGAATGGCGAATGCGGATATAAAGGCCATCAGAATGCCGATGACTCCGCCGATCGCGCTGATCGTGATGGACTCTATCGCAAACTGAAATCCAACGTCGGCGCGCGTAGCACCAACCGCCTTTCGAATGCCCACTTCACGCGTGCGTTCACGTACGGACACGAGCATGATATTCATGATGCCAATTCCGCCAACGAGTAGCGATATAGAGGCAATGCCCGCAAGCATAACTTTCAACGCCAAGAAGATCTTGCCGAACGTATCCATCATCGATTTTTGATCGGTGATGGTGAAGTCTTCGATGTAGTCATGTTCTTCGGTCAACACTTCGCGCGTCGCTTCCATCGCGATTTCGATTTCGTCCGGGTTGTTGGCCTGAACGAGGATTTGATGAAGCGCGTCTTCGCCAGCGTAAAACATCTGTTGGCCGCTTACGATTGGGATAATGGTCAGATCGTCCATATTCAGGCCAAGCATCATTCCTTTGGGCTCCATCACGCCAACGACAATATGCTTGCGTCGGTTGATCGACACCTGCTTGGAGATCGCATTCTCCTCACCGAAGATTTCCTCTTTGACCGTCGTGCCGAGCACGCAAACATTACGATGTTTCTGGATATCTTGGTCGGTAATGAACCGTCCGTGACCGATGCTCAGGTTGCGGACATCGAGAAACGCGGGGGTTGCGCCGATGATCATGGTATCCCTGCGATGTTCGCCGTAGCGGACCCGGCCTGCACCCAGGACGACCGGCGAAACGGCTTTGACCCCGCGCGCCCTGCGATCGACTTGCTTCGCATTTTGGTAGGTCAGTTTTCGGAAACTGCCCGCCATAATTGGCATCATCCCCGACGTTTCCTGCTTACCGGGGGTAATCATCAGAATATTCGTACCCATACCGGCAAACTCGGTCTCAACAAAGGTCTGTGCGCCTTCACCGAGTGCAACAAGCAGGATTACAGACATGACACCGATAATCACGCCCAACATGGTGAGCAACGATCGGACTTTATTCTGCGCAACAGACTCAAGCGCGACGTTTATGTATTCGAATGGATTCATGGCGACGCTTGGGCCAAGTGTCTACAACTCGGACTCTTCGATTACTTCAACCCTGGCGCCGTCGTCGAGGCCTTGCACCGCGACGCTCGTAATCAACTGGTCGCCTTCCGTCAGTCCGTCTAGTATCTCGACATTTTCCCAATTGCCCGTTCCCGTCGTAACCGCTCTGCGAACCGCACGCCCTCCCTCCATCACATAAGCGTATTCATCGCGAATCAGTGCATCGGCGGGGGCAAATAGTATGTCGTCCTTTTCCTCGATTACGACGATTACGTCGGCCGACATGCCGCCAATGAATTTATCCTTGCCCTCTTCCACGAGGATTTTTACATTGAGGGTGCGGCTCAAGTCCGGATTCATTTGTACGACGGGCGCAATATATTCGACGCGGCCGTAGAAATTATCGCCTCGATACGCGTCCAAATTGATGCGTACTTTTTGGCCGACTCTAATTTCAGCAGCGTTCGCTTCATCGAAAGGGGCTTCAACAAAGAATTCTGAATTGTCGATGAGCTGCATCAACGGCATACCCATCGTCACCGCCTCACCTTCATCCAAGAAAATCTTGGCGATGATCCCATCGAAAGGCGCTTTGACAGTGGCCTTGTCGCGGGCCGCTTCAGCCGCCTGCAATCCCGCCTTGAGCTGCTTAATATTGGCTTGGGCCATTCGGATTTCTTCATTGCGAAGATCGGTTTCGCGCTGTCCCTCTTTAGCCATCGTGGTCGCTTCGTTCGCAACTCGTGATTGCACGGCCGCGCGATCGAATTCCGTTTTCGATATCGCGCCACCATCCAGCATGGATTGCAATTTGTTTAATTCACGTGTGGCGAGGTCTGATTGCGCCGTGGATTGTTTGAATTGCGAAGCCGTCATCGTTTTGCTGATATCAGCGCCCAATTGCGCTTGACGCAACGCGGACTCACCGGCTTCTAGGTTGGCTTTGGCGAGCTCTACCTGTGCCTCGAGCTCGGCCGCGCGCAAGCCGATCAACATGTCGCCCTTTTTTACGTGTTGACCTTCATGAACCAGTACCCGCTCAATGGTGCCCATATAGTCGGCAGCGATGCGCGAATCCAGTTGCAGCATCACCGTCCCCGATGCGATGGCCGGGACGGTATCCTCCACATGGCCGCGCTCGACCGTCTGCACGGTTACTTCAAGCGGCGGCTGACGGTTGAACCAATAAAACAGACCACCCGCGGTGGCCGCCAACAACACTACCCAACCGAATAGCTGGGCTCCCACGTATTTTCTTGTCGCCATTCGTCTTTCACCAAATCGCCGTCACGGAAGCTCATGATCCGTTCAGCATGTTCGGCCACTTCACGTTCGTGTGTGACCATGACTATTGTATTTCCGTTTGCGTGTAGTACATCAAAAAGCTGCAAGATCGTCTCGCCGCTTATGGAATCGAGGTTACCGGTCGGTTCATCCGCAAAGAGAACCGATGGCTTGTTGACCAGTGCACGGGCTATCGCTACGCGCTGGCGCTGGCCACCGGAGAGTTCATTGGGCTTATGGTCTACACGATCAGCGAGATCGACGGACGCCAACGCTTCACGCGCGGTTTCCAACCGTTCTTTCCGTGGCATGCCGCTATACAAGAGCGGGAGTTCAACATTGTGCAGCGCCGACGTGCGTGCGAGAAGGTTAAAATTCTGAAAGACAAACCCGATGAACTTATTCCGAAACTGCGCCAACTTTGCCTCGTTCATATCTTGAACGGGCGTGCCATTTAACCGGTAGATTCCTTCGGTGGGTCTAGACAAGCAACCCAAGATGTCCATCAACGTCGTCTTACCCGAACCCGATGGCCCCATCACCGCGACATAGGAACCCGGCGAAATGTCGAACGAGACACCGTTCAGCGCACGCACAACGGTGTCGCCCATATGAT
Organism: Candidatus Hydrogenedentota bacterium; assembly: GCA_029262095.1. Lineage (GTDB taxonomy): Bacteria > Hydrogenedentota > Hydrogenedentia > Hydrogenedentales > SLHB01 > JAJDAB01. The sequence goes on along the minus strand of JAJDAB010000701.1, from coordinate 1,580 downwards.
AGAGCTTCTTTATCCCCTCGACGGAGATGATAGGTTCGTCTGATGTGTTCTTGGTCATAATTGTGGTATCGGCAACGATGGACTTGCTCAGGTGGCAATTTCGTTCGCCGCGCTGCACCGACGCGGCACACCCTTTACCGGTAAGTTTTCTGTTTCCGTCTTTCTACACGGGCGACGCTATTCGCCGCTCGGCGCGGGTGGGACTAAACTCCGCAAAAATGGAACGACCGCAGCCCGCTCGGGCGGAATGAATTCAATCCCATGGTTTTCCAGGATAGTCCCTTCGGCCAATTCAAGATCGACCAACGACTTCTCCAACTCGATACGCGACTGCACTTCAGATGCCTCCGCGTTAGCTAAATCTTCTTGTGTTCGCAACACCTCGAAACTCGTTGTCGCGCCCAAGCGCAAACTCGTTTCTTGTTTCTCCGCATTGATTTCTTGATAGGCTCGAGACTCGGCACGGGCTTCAACCGCGATTCGATTCGATCCTACGCTTGAAATGGCGTTCATCACACCGACGATCGCGTCCGACTGCGTCTTCGTGAGCCGCCGCTCTGCCTGCTTCTTCGAAATGCGAGCCGTGGTATGCGATCCGCGGGCCTGCCGATTTGTAATAGGAATTCGTGCTTGGGCCGCGACCGACCAAGTTTCATCGCTACGCCGCTCAAGACCGTCAAATACTTGCTTCTTCTCCAACCCTCGACCACCGGTGAAATAGTCGACGGTTACGCCCAGTTCAGGAAGCAATTCATTGTTCGCGCGCTTGAGTTCTATGTCTGCGTTTTCCGCTTCGATCATGCTAGATTGGATATCCGGTTTGCTGTCCAATGCCCGTTGGATGCTTATTTCCTGATCAATATCGAGCACCCGCGCTTCGGGAATCTGTGCCGTTGGTACCAGACGCAAAGGCGATAGTACATATTCATCGCGCATGTCGAGCAATTGCTTCAGTCGGTTCTCGGTTTGAATGATTTGATTGCGCTGCGTTATGACATCGGCCTGCCGTTCAGCGACACTTGCTTTCGCCTGTGATACTTCGATTTGGGGGCCTGTACCAATTTGAAACCGTTCTTCGTTATCGTTTTGCAATTGAACCGCATTGCTCAACGAACGCTGCGAAACGCGCATTTGCTCATAGGCCCCGACAAGGTCCCAGTACGTCTTCATGACTTCACTCAACGACTGCTGTACGGTTTGCTTTAATTGATACTCGGATGAGATTCGGCTGTTCTTCGCCGTGCGGACTCGTGCAAGATTGGCGTTCTTTCCCCGCCCTTTCAGAAGAGGCTGCGTCAGTCGAAGCGTGAGACCGCCGTCCCATTCGGCTGCGTTGCTGCTATACGTTGATTCTTCAACATTAAGGTTGAGACGGAGTTCGTATTCGGTTCCATAGTGCAATTTTCCGTTGACGCCAACGCTATGTTGCCAGCCCTCCGATTGGATGATGAAAGGCTCCGGTTGATTGAACGGGATGAGTTGAGAGCCAATACGAATGGCGGTCGAAGCAACGCCTGCAATGAGCGACACAGCGGTGGTAAGCGCTGGAAAGTTACTTTCATCATTGTTGCTTCCAAGCC
>JAJDAB010000700.1 GCA_029262095.1 Candidatus Hydrogenedentota bacterium | reverse complement strand
CTCGATGACGATGGTGCCCGTTTCCGCGATGCCGATGTTCGCGCCTGTCATGCCGATGTCTGCGCTGAGGAAGATGGGTCGGAGGTAGGCGCGCACGACTTTCATAATCGACGGGATGTCCGGCTCTACGTCTTCGCCGATTTCCTTGGCGAAGATTTCTGCAACGTCTTTTGTCATTTTGTGGACCGAAGGGAAAACGAGATGGAAGGGCTTTTCGTTGACGAGTTGGATGATGAGTTCCCCGAGATCGGTCTCGACTACGCGCAATCCAGCTTCAATAAGCGGATCGTTGATCTCGATTTCCTCAGTGGTCAGCGACTTCGATTTGGCGATTGTTTCCGCGCCTCGTTCTTTGGCGAGGTTGAGGGTGTACTCAATCGCCGCCGCGCCATCTTTTGCGATGAAGACCTTGGTGCCTCGTTTTTCGCAATTCTCAATGAAACGCTTTAGCAGTACTTCTTGTTCTGCAATGCAACGCTCTTTCGCGATACGGACGTCGTTTCGGAACGCTGCTCCACCATCGATCTGCGCGAGCATCTCCGTGCGCTTTTCGCGGCCTCGTTCCATACACCGCACGAGCGCGTTGCTGTGTTTCGGGTTTTCGATGCTGTCCCGAATTTTTGTGTTGAGTTCGGTATATCGGTCGGTGGAAGCCGGCATGTCTTAACAGTCCTCGATGATGATGGCGTGTGCGCGTTCTGGGCCGTGAACGCCAAGCGTGAGAATCATTTCGATGTCGCCGGTTCTGCTGGGCCCACTGATAAAGCTGATCGCGCAATTGGAGGGGTTTTCCGACAATGCTTTGCGCATGGGCTCTGCCGCGTCTGTGAACTTGTGGACCAGTGTAGAGGCGCGAAGGATGCCTACATGTGTTCTGGGCAGACCGGATACGAGGCGAATGGAATCGTCCGTACACACTTCCACAAGCGTCGCGGTCTCTGCGATGCCCCAGTCGGCGGCCGTGATTCCAACCTGTGCCGCATCCAATAACTCGGGCAATTCGTTGGAGGGATAGGGCGGCTCCAGCACTTGGATGTTGGTGTCGAGCGCGGATCGCACTGTTGCATGGAGGCCGCTGTCCAAATGGGCCAAAGCGACGCAATCCGCCGATTCATCCTTTACAATGCCAGCGGCGATTCGTGCGGCCTCGTCAGAATTTGCGGCGGAATGGAATTCGCCAGAGAGTGCGCGAAAGCGTTGAGCGAAGAGTTCAATGTGATTGGGCAACAGGGATTACCTTGATGTATAAGGCGAATGGATTTTTCAGTCACGCTGTAGCGCGTGAAGGTCTATCTTTATAGCATATGATACGGAGGCGCCTCACGCATGATTCGAGATCGTGGGTCTACCGATACTACTGTCGTCTCCCTAAGCCAAGCGGATTGTTCGTATGTATAGACGACTTGCCCTACTTTCGGTAGTCGCTCTGGTATTTGCCCTGGCTATCCTCGCAGTACTTCGCTTCAGCCGTCCTTTTCTGTCCCGCGTCAATACGAAACTTGTTGGCGAACGGTCCGTCCGGGATGTCATTGATGCGTATGGGCCTGCCGCTGGTGATCGTCTGATGCCGTATTTCGATTCCGCCGACGTATCGTACCCGCCTGAACGCCTGATGCTGGTCGCACTGAAGCGAGAAAAACGACTCGAACTCTGGGCATCCGATGCGGGCGCGTGGTCGTACATCCGAACGTATCCTGTATGTGCCGCGAGTGGCGGGGCTGGGCCTAAGTTGCAGGAAGGCGATCTGCAAGTGCCGGAGGGCATATATCCTCTTACGGTCCTTAATCCGAACAGCGGGTTTCATCTTTCCATTCGGATTGAGTATCCCAATGAATTTGACCGGTCGATGGCTGAGCGTGACGGGCGCACAAATCTTGGAGGCGATATCTACATTCACGGAAAATGCGTATCGATAGGTTGTTTGGCCATGGGGGATGAAGCGATTGAGGAACTATTCCTCCTGGTTCACGATGTTGGTTTGGAGCATTCAGAAATCATCATCGCGCCTGTCGATATGCGTATCGATTCGATGAAATTCAGTGCGAGCGATGGACCGGCGTGGACGGGAAGCCTGTATGACACGCTTCGGAGAAGATTAGATGCATTTCGTTCAAGTGAATGAGTGGGTTAGACTGCATCAGGTATTGCAAAGTCCGTCCGCCAGGCGAGAACGAATAAATGGATAATTCGACTGTAGACAATGACCCCGTGCCGACGATGGGGAGGGGCGCCATTCGGGACAAACTTAATGTTGTCGATGGTGTCGATCTCGCTATTCAGCGGACTCGATTCATGTTATTCGAACCGTTTCTGTTCAGCAGGTGGCTAAATATTGGCGTGATCATTTTCTTGAGTGTCATGTTCGCTGGGGGAAGCGCCGCGAATTACAGCTATTCGTTGTCCACCTTTCGTGGGATCGATTATGAGGACGCGTACTTTGGCGTCGAGTCATACGTCCTGGAAAACATAGGCACGGTGGCAGTGCTCGCGATTCCGATTCTCTCGATGATAGCGATCATTGTCGCTGCGTTGATGTATCTGCATGCACGAGGCGCGATGATGGTCATCCGGGCCGTGGCCTATAACGACGATGGCATTGGCGAGAACTGGCAGGGTGTTAGCACCCCCGCTTGGAGGTATTTTGTCTTCAAGTTGGAAATGGCGATCGCGGTGATGGTCTATCTAATTGTTGCCGGTGTGGTTGGGACGTTGCTCGCCCGCGAACAGATGATGGAAGGCGTCTCGGCAACGGGGCTCGCGTTGGGGCTGGGTATTATCGCACTCGTTTCGCTCGTGGTCTGGATTGCTTACTCACTGATCATGTTCGCGTTACACAATTTTGTTGCGCCGCTGATGTTTCATTTCAATGTCACGTGCGGTGAAGCTTGGGGTATGTTTTTCGAGATTGCGCGTGACAATCCCGGCCATACCTTGCTTTACCTAGTCATTAAGATTGTCTATCGGTTTGTCTTCGGGGCGGTCAGCTCATTTGCGCTCATGTGTACGTGTTGCATTGCGGGTCTCCCTGTGATCGCTCAAACGTTACTTGCTCCGTTCTACGTTTTCGAGCGGGCGTACTCGCTGTATGTCATCGGCTCATTGGGACCGGAATATGCCATTGTGCAGGAGCCGCCAGCGCCGGAGCCGCCGATGTTACCGCCGACGATTCATGCGCCGCCGCCGCCGGATATCAACAGGTGACCTAAGCCATCAACTTGCGTGAATGTATGATTGGGTGAAGTTGAGGCCAACCAGGGGCGAAGCTCTATGACCAATGAACACGAAGAAAGCAACGAGACCGAAGAGGCGATTCAAGATATCAGCCCTCCGAAGCGTGGCCCGATTTCAATGAGAATGAAGGCGCTTATGGGGTTATTGGCGCTTATGTCGGTGACGTTTGGGGTGAACGCTGCTCATGTCCATGCGCTTGAGAATGAGCTGCGGGTGATTGCGGAGGAGAAGGAGTCGATCTGGTCGCGTAACGCGAATAGCGTGAATGTAGAGACGGCTTCGATTGTCACGGCGACGAAGGAGTACCTCATTTATGGCAGCGTCTTCGGGAAAGTTGAGGTCTTCGTGAAAAAAGCCGGCAATGGAGACCAATTGACGGGCATAGATTTTTTCTTTTCCCGGGATGGCGGAGAATGGTTGGAAACAGAGAGCGGAATGTGTAGTTCGGAAGAATGTCGGATTCGGGGCGCGAAAGCGTTTGCTGGGCAGTAAACTCGTTTTAACGTTGCCCAGCGTGCTTTACGGCGTTTCGGAATATCGCGAGACCCGCGCCTTCCTCTGGTAACGATTGACGCGTCCATTGTGGGTGATGTGTTCGGTCAACGAACGCTTCCGGATGCGGCATCAATCCGAAAATGCGGCCTGTCGGATTGCATAGGCCGGCGATGTCATCCATCGAGCCATTGGGGTTTTCCGGATAGTGCCCGGCGGCTGGCGCGCCGTTCTTGTCGGCATAGCGCAGGGCCAAACAGCCGGCTTCCTGTAGCTGCGTTAGGTGCTCACCATCGGGTGCTAGAAACTTTCCTTCGCCGTGACGAATGGGGAGTTCTAGGATGTCGATCCCGTCGAGCCATACGCAGGGTGTCTTGGAATCGCGCACCAGATGAACCCAGCGGTCTTCGAATCGGCCCGAGTCGTTGTGTGTCAGTGTGACTTCTTGACGCATTTCGCCGCTGAGTTGCGGCAGCAGCCCCATCTTCACGAGTACTTGGAAGCCGTTGCAAATACCGATTGCGAGATTGCCCGCTTGCACAAAACGGTCGAGCGGTTCGGCGAGGCGGTAGCGTAAGCGGTTGGCGAGGATGCGGCCGGACGATACGTCGTCGCCGAACGAGAATCCGCCGGGGACTGCTAGAATTTGTACTGACTCGAGTATGGTCGGTTCGGCGATGAGGTCGTTGAGATGGACGATGCGCGGCGTGCCGCCGACGCGGGAAAATGCGTGGGCCGTCTCGGCTTCGCAGTTGATGCCGAATCCGGCAAGAACGAGTACGTCTATAGACATGGCGCTACCATTGCAGCGGTGCTTGCCATGCGAGTTTTAGATCGAAAATATCGGCATTGATGACCGCGCCCTCGGGGGCGGACACTTCGAAGCGTGGCGATTCGGTAACGGTGCCGACGTGGAAGTATGGTGAACCTCCTATGGCTTCCTCGAAGGCCGATTGCCGGTCCGGCGATACGGTGACGACGAAGCGGCCTTGCGATTCGGAGAATAGCGTTGCTGCTGGTGTGAGATTGAACGACGACACGTCGACGTTCATGCCGAGACCACCGGCGAATGCGGTTTCGGCTAGCGCTACGGCTAGGCCGCCATCCGAACAGTCGTGGCACGACGCTACGAGTTTGTTTGTGATTGCGTTGTTGAGGCGCTGGTAGAGCGCGCGGTTAGCGGTGGTGTCGACGGTTGGCGCGGTGCCTCCTTTGTGGTCATACACGAGTGCAAATTCACTTCCGCCGAGTTCACACAACGTCTCGCCGAGTACATAGACCGCGTCACCAGGACGCTTTGCATCCATGGAGACCGATAGGCGGACGTCGTCGAGTATCGCGACTGCCGTAAATAGCACCGTCGGGGGAATCGAGATTTTTCGATCACCGATCTTGTAGTCGTTTTTCATGCTGTCTTTGCCGCTGATGAGCGGAATATCGTAGGCCACGCATGTTTCGTGCAGCGCTTCGCAACACCGCACCAATTGTGCGAGTTTGTATTCGCCGTCTGGTGTCTTGTCGCTTTGAATTGGATCGGGCCAGCAGAAATTGTCTAGACCTGCGATTGTTCCGATCGCGCCGCCAACGCAGGTCAAATTGCGCACGGCTTCATCGATTGCGCAGGCCATCATCGCGTAGGCGTCTAAGTCGCTATATTTTGGCGCGATTCCGCATGCGACAGCGACGCCGCGATTCGAACCGGGTACTGGGCGAATGACTGCCGCGTCTCCCGGCCCGTCGTTCTCTTCTCCTTGGAACTGTTTGAGCACGCTCTGGGCCAACACTTCGTGGTCGTACATCCGTACAAAATTCTCTTTGCTGCAGACGTTATATGTGCCAAGAACGCGCTGTAGTGCTGTCGTCCAGTCATCTTCAATAACCTCGATATCGGGCGTCGGTTCCGGTGGATTCCATACGGTCTTTAGTTCCATGGTCGGCACGCCGTCGTGGAGGAATTCCATGTCGAGTGATCCGATTAGCGCGCCATCGTAGTAGCAATCGAGACGTCCTGAATCGGTGAACTCACCGAGATCGGTTGCTTCGACTTCGCGCCGATTTGCCAGCGCCATCAACGCGCCCACTTGGTGGGGTGCGACGGCCAAGGACATGCGCTCTTGGGCTTCGGATAGAAAAATTTCCCATGGTGCTAGGCCCGCGTACTTGAGTGGGGCGCGGTCTAGATGAATTTCCGCGCCGCTTGGCGTTTCCGCCATTTCGCCGATGCTGGAGGAGAGGCCTCCAGCGCCGTTGTCGGTGATGCTGGTGAACAGGCCGAGGTCTCGTGCTTCGAGGAGAAAGTCAGCCATCTTTTTCTGGGTGATGGGATCGCCGATTTGGACTGCTGTCGCGGGCGATCCTTCATGCAGTTCTTCCGACGAAAATGTTGCGCCGTGGATGCCGTCTTTGCCGATGCGACCGCCGCACATGACGATTCGGTCGCCGGGGCGCGCGCCTTTTTCGTGGCTTGGTCGGCCAGCAACTGTCTTGGGGATTAGGCCGCCGGTGCCGCAAAATACCAATGGCTTGCCCAAGAAGCGTTCATGAAAAACGAATGCGCCGTTCACGTCGGGGATGCCGCTTTGATTGCCGCCGTCTTTGACGCCTCTGTGCACGCCGCGTAACACACGCCGGGGATGCATCAAGCGTTCTGGGATTTCAGCAGCGTAGTCCGGTGGCGCGAAACAGAATACGTCGGTGTTGAAGATGCATTTGCAGCCTAGGCCGGCACCCATAATGTCGCGGTTGCAGCCGACGATGCCGGTTAGTGCGCCACCGTAGGGGTCCAACGCAGACGGACTGTTGTGGGTTTCGGCCTTGAGCGCGAACAACCAATCATCGTCGAACCGGATCAAGCCGGCATTGTCGTGGAAGACGCTGACTAACCAATTGACCCGCTCATTAACTATGTCCGTCGTTGCTTTCACAAAGGTCTTGAACAATCCGGATATGGCGCGCGCGTTTCCGTGTTCGTCTTGGTACGCTATGTTCGCGGCGAAGATCTTGTGTTTGCAATGTTCTGACCAGGTTTGCGCCAAAATTTCCAATTCGATATCGGTAGCGCAGGTTGGAAGACCTAGCGCTTCGCGTTTCACGCGGGTTTTTGTGTCGCGGTAGTAGCCCTGAATCGCTTTCATTTCGTCCAGTTCGAGGGCCAATGTGTTGTCGCGGCTGAGAGCGATTAGGGTGTCGTCGGCAACTTCGAGATCAATTTCGGCAACGGTTGCATCGGACACGTCTTGGACGGTCGGGACGCCTAGAACTCCTTCGCCCTTGGTGGCGGCAAATTTCGTTTCGGATAAGATGGACCAACGCTCAATCAAGCCGTTGGCGAGTAAATTGCGCGCGATCTGGTCGCTGGTCTCATGGCTCACGCCGCGCACGGTGTAGAGCGTTGATTTATATGCGCGTTCGCGGTCGGTCAATGGACGACCAAGGGTATCCTGAATTCCTTCCGTCGCGCTTTTGCCGATGTTGTCGGTGACCCCGGGGAGAAAGCCGACTTCGATTGCGAAATCGAAGTCGTTCGGCAGTGGCGCGTCTATTGTTGAGTGCTCTATGACCGCATCGGTGAATAGCTCTGTGCGGATTCGTTCTAGTTCTGCACGGCTTAGTTGGGCGTCAATGGTGTATACGTCGAATACATGGATCTCTTCGACCTTGATCGCGAGGTCTTCGGCTATTTGATCTCGAATGGATTCGCCGCGGGCGTCGCGAAAACCTGGCTTGATGCCGACCTCAATCCGATGCGGCATAACGAAGATTGCCGGTGTAGGTTACAGTGGATTCGCCTTTGACGACGCGCCCGATTACATGGGCCGATTGTCCGGTCTGTTCTGCAGCGTCGACCATGGCGTTCGCGTCGGCTGCGCTCACAATGACGAGGTAGCCGATACCCATGTTGAATGTGTGCAGCATGTCGTCGTCCGGTACGTTTCCCGCTTTTTTTAGATAGGAGAACACCGGTGGGACTTCCCAGACGCCGGCGTCGACCGTTGCACCCATGCCATCTGGGAGCGTTCTCGGTAGATTGTCGGTGATTCCGCCGCCGGTAATGTGGGTCATTCCTTTGACCCTGACGATCTTTGTCAGGATTTGGATTAGGCGTGAATAGCTCAGATGGGGTTCCATGAGGGCTTGCGCGACGGTTTTGCCGGTACCCGGCATTCGGTCGTCGACGCCCAATTTGGCGACTTCAAAACAGATGTGCCGCGCGAGGCTGTAGCCGTTGGTATGCAACCCAGAAGAGGGAAAGCCGATGATGACGTCGCCTTCGGTAATGGTTGAGCCGTCGATGATGTTCGCGCGATCGACGACGCCCACGATGGTACCGGCTAGATCGTATTCTTCGTCGGAGTACATCCCCGGCATTTCCGCGGTCTCGCCGCCGATGAGTGAACACCCGGCGTAGCGGCATCCGTTGGCAAGCCCTCGTATTACTGAGGCGATCATATCCGGCTGTAGTCTGCCGCAGGCTAGATAGTCGAGAAAATAGAGCGGTCGTGCGCCTTGTACGAGTATGTCGTTGACACAGTGCGCGACGAGATCGATGCCCACCGTGTCGTGAATCCCTGTCATGAATGCGAGTTTCAATTTGGTGCCGACGCCGTCGACGCTGGATACGAGCACGGGTTCCTTCATCCCCGAGGGGTCGAACCGGTACATCGCTCCGAACGATCCGATGTCCTGCAGGACCCGGTCGTCGAACGTTCGCCGTACGTCTTCTTTCACTTGCCGTAACGCTTCGTCGGCTGCGTCGATATTGACGCCCGCGTCGCGATACCGGAGTTCTGGTCTATTTTCGTTGTCTTTGTCAGTCATGATGGGCGTAGCGTATCGATTGGGGGTCGATAAGTCCAGTGAAATATCATGAATGCTTTGATAAGATATACTTATCAACTAGGAGATGCGGGATTGACTCTGGAATCGTTGCGTTGTTTGTGTGCTGTGGTGGACGAAGGTAGTTTTCACGCGGCGGCTCGTCGGCTGCACCGGTCGCAGCCCGCAATCAGTCATCAAGTTCGTGCGCTGGAGCGCGAGACGGGTTGCCCGCTCATCAACCGCCGGACGGCGCGGGCTACGCTGCCGGGCGAGGAGGTGTATGCGCGTGGGAAGCGCTTGATCGCCGATGCGGACAATCTGTTGCGGGCTGTATCGTCGGCGAGCGGTGAGGCGCCTACCGAAATTCGTGTTGGGTGTAGCGATACGACGGCGTTGTATTTGTTACCGAAGGCTGTTCGTGAATTTGCGCGATCGAATCCCGCAACTCGGTTGCGCCTCTTGAGCCGTTCCACGGATGAATTGATAGCGGCGACGAAACGGGGTGATCTGGATGTCGCTATTGTAACGCTTCCAATCGACGATGATGAGCTGGCTTCGTCGACGCTGGGCGCGCAACGATTCGTACTGGTGGCACCGGCGGTGCATGCACTCGCGAAACGCAAACGCATTCGCCTCTCGACCATTGCTGACTTGCCCTATTTGCAACTTGACCCGTCCACGCGAACAGGACAAGTGTTGCGTGCGCATCTTCGTGATGCGGGCATCTCGCCGCCGGTAGCGGTTGATTCTGGAAGTTTCGAAGTGATTAAGCGTTATGTAGCCGAAGGGGTTGGGGTCGCGTTGCTCCCTGAAATCGCGATGGCGCGGCGGGAAAAAGGCTTGGTGGCGATTAGCGTACCGGAGCTTCCCGTCGTCGAATTCGGCGCGGTTTGGCAGGAGGGGGGCTTTCGAAACGCGGCAGCGGAATCGTTCTTGGGGCTTGTGACGAGCGCCGCAGATTCCGGCTAGTCTGATTGTGTTACGGTTACTTCGGGTGTTTTGGTGGTTTCTTGCGCGGTCACCAATTGAGGACATTCCGGCATTCTCGCGACGATGGCTAAGAACTCTTCGACTTGGTAGAGGACATCCTCCGCTGTGGATAGTAAGTCTTGAGCCCATTCGTACTGCGTTTCGATTGACTTCGCAAAGTCGTCACCGACTTTGTTGCCTGCGTCCCGCATTGCGCACACGGCGCCTATACCGATTATGCGTTGGACCCATTGTGTGAGACGTTCTTTGTTCACGAAATGTACGCCGTCGTATTCGTGATACTGCAAGAATTCGCGTACGCCGTCGTCCGCGAGCCAACGTGAGACGATACTTTCTTCGCAATCGCTTTCCGCAGCGCTGAAGCGGAGTAGTGATCGGACCCACAAGGTCGAAACCGGTCCGTCGTCCTGCTTGGCGAACACGCCGGAGAGCGAGGGTCCGAAGTACCACCGGTCGAGCCAGGCATCCGTGCTTTCTTCAAATCCGGCGGACATGATCTTGAGCATCAGCCATGCATGAGCAATCGGTGGGTCTTCCGTTTTCGCGTCAAGATCCAGGGCCGCACTCAACTGTTTCGCAGCGTCGTCCTCGATTGATTTCGCGAGCTTTGCTGTTCTGCGATAGGCGCTGCGCCAGGCATCCAATTCGATCGCGAGTTCCGCATCCGGTCGGGCGAGCGGTTCGCGTGTTTCGATGCTTTTCCAGAACCGTTTGAGTCCGCGATTCATGTGCCACTGCATTGCGCGAACGCGTCGGCCGCTTCCTACGGAAATTTGCGCGAGTCTGCCCAGCGCCGATTCGTTCATGATCCATCGGAAGGCATTGATTTGCGGGGCAACGGCGAAGGCTGCGAAAGCCTCGTCAATATTGTCAACGCCAGCGCCATTCAAGTGTTTGGCAAGCTTGCTCCACCCGCCATCGGCGTCACGGACTTCGCGAAATCCCAGGAATACGTGATACCCGTAGCCGTTGAGCTCGACATACAAGCCTTTCTCCGTCAGATCGCGTCCGCTTCGCAGATATACTTGGCCCGACTGATGATCGTCAATGATATAGAACGCGTCTGCGTCGCCGCTTAGGCCGATGGCTTCGGATAGCGTCGTCTGATTTTGTTCGTCTTCCGACGATCCGCGCATCGGGACGGACGTTCGAACCCAACCACTGGTTGCTTCGAGAGAGTTGTTGCATAGGACCAGCGCGCGTTCGTCGCCCGAGCGATTGGAGTAGGCCAAAACGTTTTCATTGACCCTTCCGCGACCGGAGAAGAAGTCGTAGAGCGCGAAATTCGCGACTCCACTATAGAGGTAGCGTTTTTGCAGCAGCGGGAAAATTTCACGTTCGTGCCGCTGAACGAGGTCGTAATCGATTTGCTCTTCTTGATAGGCGCACCGGAATTCCATGCCGTATTTTTCTTCGTATCCTTCGATCTGTCCGTGTCCGAACATTGGCAAGCCGGGCAACGTGGCCATGAGTACCGTCGCGCCGAAGTACTTGTCGCCTTTGCCAAACTGTTCAACTGCGGTGCGTTCGTCGGGGTTGTTCATGAAGTTTACGAAGCGTTTGAGAATTTCCGGGGAAAACGACAGCACGTTTTTGATGGTTTCGCGGTATTTGTCGTTTTCTTCCATTTTAATCATATTCATGAATGCGCTGTTGTAGACGCGGTGCATGCCGAGCGTGCGCACGAAGTAGCCTTCCATTAGCCAGAATGCTTCGGCTAAGAGCAAGGTGTCCGGGGCTTCCGTCGCGGCGCGGTCTACGACTTCCCGCCAGAATTCCAGCGACATTAGCGAATCGAATTCTTGCTTTGACATGCCGCTCTCGGCGCGTGAAGGGATAGCGCCTGCGTCCCCCGGCATCGGAAACCAGAGGCGTTGATAGTGTTTCTTCGTCAACGTCATGGCGGCGTCGAATCGGATAATGGGAAACAGGCTGGCAACATGGAGGATGGTTTGAATGACCGCTTCCCGTACGTCTGGTAGCAAGTAGTTCAGTTGTGCAGTGTCATTCCAGGGCATGTGTGTGCCGTCGTTGCCGTGATAGACATAGCGAACATCGCCGGTGTGGTGATCGACCCGCTTGAAGACCACGGCGGCGTCGCGTTTGTCCCAATAGCCGTCTTCGATATAGACGCCGACACGCTCATCGGGCGACAGGTCCGGTCCGTTGAATTGATAGCCTGGGAACGGTGGCGTGTCTGACTGCAAAAACCAATCCGGATGATCGACGACCCAGCGGGAAAATACACCAACGTGATTTGGGACCATGTCGCTTGCCAGCCGGATACCGCGACGCCGGGCGCGGTCTCTCAAATTTTCGAGCGCAGACATTCCGCCAAGTTCTTCGGCAATCGTGTAGTCGTAGAGCGAATAGGCCGATGCCGCGGCATCGGGATTGCCCATGCGTTTTTTGATTTCTTCCGATGCGCTGGACCGTTCCCAAACGCCAATCAACCACAGTCCGTTGAACCCCCAGCGGGCAAGTTGGTCTAGCTCTTCGTCGGGAATTTCATCGAGCCGTGTGATCGTACGGCCGTGTTTTTTTGATAGCTGGTCAAGCCACACATAGGCTAGTTTCGCGATGAGGACGACGTTCGACATCCAGTCGGCGTCATTGGAAAAGCGTTCGTATTCGGGATAGAGATCGGTGTCTGGCGCCTGGAGGCCGAAGCGTAGCGGGATAATTTGGGGTTCGCCGGTGCCACGTTCGAGCGCTTCTTCGGCGAGGACACCCGTTACGACGTCCAACCGTTCGAACAACTCGGGTGGCAGCAATTTCGCCCAATGGGTGCGAATGTATTCGAGTTGGCCTTCGAGCGAATCCGGACTTGCTTCCAAGGGCGCACGCAAACACTCGAACAGGGTCATGCCCAATTGGTCGTATTCCGGTTGAGTGTCGAAGTACTCGCCGAGCGCGCTTACGACACTATCGTAGTGCGATCGTTGAATTAGGTCTTGATCATCGAACAATGGTCTGAGCGATTGGGCGGCGAGGTTTGAGGTTGCAAGATGAAGCAATACCTCTTCGCGCGCTACGACATCCGCGGCGGGTTGATCGTCGCAGGAACCTTCAACGAATTCTGGCGCATCGTTTTCGGGCAATAATCCGTCGCCGGGCGGGTACAAGGCGACAAACGCGTTCGCGGCGCGTTCGACGAATTCGGCTGGCCGTGCGCCGCGAAGCCAGTCGCGACCGCGTGTGAGCGCGCCCGAGTGTTGACGTAGGCAATAGTCGTTGATTACGAATCGCAGGATGTCTTGGAGCGTATCAAGCGCCATGAGGTCGCCGGTGCGAATGGATTCGGCGGGCGGTTGGTGATCGGGTGCTGCTTGGTTGAAGGACAACGAAGCCTGTCGTAGTAGCTGGGATCGCTGTGCTTCGGAATCACTGTGCGCCGTCTTCAGTACATCCGCCAACTTGAACGTCGCCGCGGCTTCGCGAGAGATCGGCGCGCCGAACGTGAAGTAGGGCGCGGATCGCGGCACGTTGGAATCGATCATGGCTAAGATTCTCGTGGTTGTGACCACGCCGGACCCCGGCGGGCTATGGATAAGGGCGGGTGTCCGCACCATGGACACGACTCCTCCCCAATGCGATTTTACCTGAACGGTCCGAGAGATTCGATCACAAGAACTTGAGCGTGGGTAGCGATTGGTTCTGCTCTGACGGCTATGCCAGGCGCACTACGAACGATTTTGGATCCACTTCGCGATGAGCTGAATTACGGCTTCGTCGACGTGACCAGCGATTGCGTATTCGTTGGGCGTCGACTTTCCTTCTCCGGCCATGAACAGGTGGTTCAGATTGGGTAACAGTTTGTAGGCCACTCGTTCTGTATTTTTGATCCCGTTTTTCCAGCCGACGAAATCTTTTTCGGTGACTTGGTAGTCCCTGCCACCTTGGAGAATGAGGGTTGGAATATTGAGCGACTCGGTGGTCTCCACGGGGTTGTAGGCTCGCAGGTCCAACCAGTATTTCGCTGGCACGCCGAAGGGGAGGGCGTTGGCCGGTGTTGTCTCAGAGAGATTCGGGTCGTGCATCATCGTGACCTGCGCGCGTGTTTTTTGCAACGCTTGTTGCTCTTCTTTCGCGATTTTTCCGTCGAGTCCAAATACGTATTCGAGTTGTTCAAGTAGGATTTCGCCGAGGGGGCGCGTGGACCCCGCTAGTATGATTAGTCCAGTGACCGCTGTGTTCTTTTTTGCGATGCGTGGGGCGAGTGTTCCTCCGAGGCTGTGTCCGATAACAGTAATCCGCTGGTTATCGATCTTGGGCGTGAATCGAAGGGTGTTGACTGCTGCTGCTGCATCATCGATTGTTTCGTCGTTCACTGTGAAGTTGGCCGGCACGCTGAGCAATTTCGATTGGTAGTGTTTCGTTCGTTTTTCGTATCGCAGAACAGCGATTCCCTGGGTGGCGAGTCCCCAGGCTAAGTCGCGAAACGGCTTGTTCGCGCCAATGGTCTCGTCGCGATCTTGCGGGCCCGACCCGTGGACGAGTACGACTGCCGGAAATGGTCCATCGCCGTTGGGCATCGTGAGTGTGCCTGGCAGTACCCAATCCCCGGTTCCGACTTCTACTTCAGATTCGGTGTACCGTTCTGGGTTGGCGTATTCGGGCGGCTCATCATTTTCCGGTGGCGGCAAGAAGAATAGGCCGGACACTTCCATTGCGTTGTTCACGACAATCTTGATGTCCTCAAGGGAACGTTCAAATCTGCATGTAATTATGACGATGTGAAACATGCCGGCAATCTCGCGGCGTACATCGACGATTTCGATGAACGAGCCGGTTAATCCGGTGAAAACGTCCCATGTTTCTTTTAGGGAATCGTCCGGCATTGCGGATTTCATCGGCGAATCGAACTGGTCGCGTGCTTGATCGAATTCACCGTGCACCATGCGATCGAGAAACGCATCGGCGACATCGCCGGGGTCGGTGAATTCTTGTGCTTGAGCGGAATACGAAAGAGCGATGGCTGCTATCACCGAACTGAAGTACAACGTGAGACGGGCACTCGCCGCGACACACCGGGATCTCTTGCGGTACGTGGCGCCACGTACCGCGGCGGGGTAGATTCCTCGGCTTCGCTCGGAATGATGGTGTGGCGAATCAGTAGATACCATGCGGGTCCAGGTCGATTTTGAGTTGGGCTTGATTGGCATACGGGAGTTTAGCAAACGCGTCACGTACGTCCCGACACACGGCGTTGAGTGCTTTTGAGCTTGGCGCTAACAGCGCGAGATTCCACCGGTACTTTTTTTTCACGCGGCGGACTGTTGCAGGCGATGGGCCTAACATTTCGATGTCGCGAATCCCTAGAGTATCACGCGAATTCCGTGCGAGTCGTTGTACGGCAGACGCCGCGCGGCTGGCGAGTTCGCCGTCTTCCGATTCGACCATGATGTTGGCCATTTTGCGGACAGGCGGATAGCCCGCGCCTTCCCGGTGGGCCACTTCTTCTTCGAAAAACTTGTCGTAGTCGTGCGCCGCGGCTGCTTGAACGGCGTAGTGTTTTGGGCGGTATGTCTGCACGATGACCTCGCCCGGCAGGTCGCCTCGTCCCGCACGTCCCGCGACTTGGGTGAGTAATTGAAACGCGGTCTCTGATGCACGAAAGTCGGGCATCGTCAATCCTGTATCCGCGTTGAGGACGCCGACGAGTGTTACACCGGGGTAATCGTGTCCTTTCGCGATCATCTGCGTTCCGACGAGGATGTCGATTTCGCCCTGTGCGAGACGGCCGAGGATTTTCGCGTGGCCGCCTTTTCCCGCGGTAGTGTCGGCATCCATACGTTCGATTCGTGCTGTGGGAAAACTGCGTAGAAGGTAGTCTTCGACCTTCTGCGTGCCCGCACCGAGATGGAGCAATGGATTGTGCCCGCACTCCTCGCATGTGCCGGGTACGTCGCGTTTGGCGTTGCAATAGTGGCAGCTCAAGAACGCGCCTTTGGCGTGATAGGTCAACGATACGTTGCAGTCCGTGCATTCAGCGCCCCAGCCGCACATCGGACACATGACAAACGGAGAAAAACCGCGGCGGTTTAGCAATAGAAGTACTTGTTCGCGCGCCGCCACGCGGGCTGTCACCGCGTCTTCCAACCGGCGCGAAAGGATCGCGTTCACGCCAATTTCTTTTGTTTCGATTCGCATGTCGATGAGTTCGACGCTGGGCAGTTGGGCTTCGGTTGCTCGTGCGCGCAATTCGAGGCACTCCGATTTTCCGGCACGGGTGTTGTAGAACGATTCGATGGACGGTGTCGCCGATCCCAACACGCAGATGGCATTCGATTGTTGCGCGCGAACGACTGCGACATCGCGCGCGTGATATCGGGGCGCGTCAGACTGTTTGTAGGATTGGTCGTGTTCTTCGTCCACGACAATAATGCCGACGTTTGCGAGCGGTGCGAAGATTGCCGATCGGGCGCCGACAACGATGCGGACTTCGCCTCGTTGGGCGCGACGCCATTCGTCGTAGCGTTCGCCGGCGCTGAGTCCGCTGTGCATGACGGCGATATTTTCGTGGAAGCGTGCCTTGAACCGACCGACTGTCTGAGGCGTTAGGGCGATTTCAGGGACTAGCACGATGGCGTCTTTTCCCAACGCTAGCGCGTGTTCTATCGCTTGTAGGTAAACCTCGGTTTTTCCGGATCCCGTAATGCCCTTGAGTAGGAACGATTGGTAGCGTTCGGTATCCATCGCGGCTTGGATGGCTTTGAAGGCATGGTCTTGATCATCGTTGAGCGTGTGTTTCGCCGAATTTTCCGGCGTGTCGATATCGGGTGTCCGGTACCGTTCGCGTTCGATCCGCGCTAGGAGTCCTTTGTCGACAAGCGCCTTGATGACCCCGGCGGTTACCTTGTGCCTATCGTACAGAGCAGCGACGGCTTGTTCCGGATCGGCGTTGAGTAGATCGAGATACACGGCGGCTTGCTTGGGTGCGCGGCGTTGTAGTGCTTCAAGGTCTTCGCGCGGAGGAATCGCGTTTTCGATTAGGCGGACATACATTTCAGTGAAGACCGATAAGCCTGGCTCGAGTGTTTCCACTTCTTCAAGTAACAGTCCTCGGCGGACCAACGCCTGTAGCGTGTTGCTCAAGGCGGTGCCGCCGACTTCTTTTCCGAGTTGCGATTCGGTGAGCGGGCCGCGCCGGTGCAATGCGGCGACGACGTTGCGTTGCCGGTCGGTGTATCGGCCTGAACTGATCTGATCGACGCACAAGGTGTAGCGCCGCTTCGCACGCATCGCGGCGCCCGGGGGCGCGGCACACTGCAACGCTTCACCGAGGCTGCAGCAGTAGTACTCGGAAATCCAGCGACAGAGCGCGATGAGCTCTGGAGAAAACATCGGCGTCGTATCGGGGAGATCGATGATTGGCTTGGTGGGTTCCAACGCGGTTTTCGAGGCAAGTGCTGTGACGAATCCGGTTTCAAACCGATTTTTTACCCTGACCAGTACGCGCATGCCAACCATAATGCGATCCTGTAACGAGACCGGCACGGCATAGGTGAACCCCCGATCGACCGGAATCGGTAGCGCGACCTCGCAGAACGCGGCGCAGGGCGTTGAGGCTGTTCCGGCAGGTTGGCTGCTATCCGGTACGGTGGCGTGCATGGCTTCGGGTGAATCCCCCGGCGGTGAAATGAATTTCCCGATCCTGCCAACCGCACAGGGTACAATCAAGGCGAGAGCAATTGCCTACTCGGAAGCTTCTTTGGTGTCGCGGCGATTGAGGTGATAGGCGAGTTCGGCGAGGCCTACGGAAATGTGTTCGTGGCGGACGAGTACGCCGCTTGGTACGACGAGGCTGGTGGGGGCAAAATTCCAGATTGCGCGGAGGCCTGCATTGACCATGCGGTCGGCGAGAGGTTGTGCGGCTTCGGCGGGTACGGTCAGTATCGCGAGTCCGACATTGTGCGCTTCGATGATTGACTCGAGTTCGTCGAGGGGCCGGACTTCCACGCCACCTTCAATGGCGCCCGCTCTGGAGGGGTCGCTATCGAGGAGGGCGTCGATGCGCAGTCCATACCGGGAAAACCCTGGATATGAGGCTAGCGCGCTGCCGAGGCGGCCTGCGCCGATGATGATGGCGCGGTAGGCGTTGTCGAAACCAAGTACATCGCGGATGGCGGCTAGTACTTCATCGGCTTTGAATCCGACCCGGGGATAACCGCGCACTCCGATAGCGGCCATGTCTTTTCGAACGACGGTGTCGTCGGTATCCAGCAGTTTGGCGATTTCCGAGCTGGACACTGTCCCCATACTCTGCTGGGCAATTTGTTCGCCGATATAGTGGTAGTAGTGCATCAAACGCTCGAGTGTGGCGTGTTTGAGCGTTCGGGGCGGCTTCGATTCGGGCATACGTGATCCTTCCGGTCGTCCTGAATAGGGTACGATTGGACCGGGACAGAATCAAGCAACCGGGATTTCATTCACGATTTACTTCTAGCCCTGTGTTTATTGAATGAAATCCGTTTAGTGGGCATGCTGTGGCCCTTCACGCTATGCATGAGGTCGTGTTCAGGGTGTGGGCCGCCGGGTTGGTGGCGATTGGAATTGGGAAATATGCGATCTAGCAGTACAAACCGGATAACGGCCTTGGGTGCGTTGGGGATCAGCACGCTGGGGTGGACATTTGCGCCTATTTTCATACGTTTGTTACGGAACGATTACGAACCGCTGACTCAAGGGTTTCTTCGATATGCGTTCGGTGCGTCGTTGTTGATCGTGATATGTCTGGTGTACCACCGTGGGGCGTTGTTTTCGCTGATGCGAAACCCTACGCCGGTGATCGGGATCAGCATACTCAATTCGGTCCAACAGTACGCTTGGACGTCGGGTACGTATGGATCGACGGCGACAACGGCGCAATTGATCGTGAAGCTGAGCATCGTATTCGTGGTGATTTTCGCTTTTCTGTTGTTCCGCGAGGAGCGGGCCGTTATTCGGAATCCGTTGTATTTGTTTGGTACGGCGCTGAGTTTGATTGGCGTGGCGGGCGTGCTGATTCGTGATCCGAACGATTTGGCGCAGGCATTCACGTCGGGCAACATGTTTCTGTTGTTCTGTGCGCTGAGCTGGGCGGTGTATGCCGTTTGGGGTAAACACATTGTGGGTGATATTCATCCGTTGCCGATGTTTGCCGTGGTTGCGTCGCTCACGGCTATCTGTTTGGGTGCTATGGCGGTGGTATTCGAAGAACCGTCGTCTGCGTTGCACGCCGGCATTGGAACGACGTTTCTCGTAGCGATATCGGGGATTACGGCGATTGGAGGCGCGCACCCGTCGTTTCACTATGCGCAAAAACACTTTGGCTCTGCATTTACAAGTACATTCATGCTGATCGTGCCCTTGACGACGTACATCGCGTCGCTTTTTATCCTTCCTGGCGAGGGGCTTTCAGTCACGCAGGGTTTGGGTGCGTTGATCCTCATGCTGGGGACGTTGCTAATCATCGTTGTTGAGAATCGAAAACGGCTTTCGACGGTGGATGAGTCCTTAGCTGAGAGCGATGAAACCGCTTCCCCTTCGGTTGAACGGGCGCTATAATTGCCGGACGCTTGGCGTTGGTTGGGCGTCGAGGGCATACCATTTACGCTCCATGGAGGCAGCACTCATGCGTTTCTTCTTTCGTTATTTGTTCGCGATTGGTTTGGTGGTCTTGCCGCTTGCGGCTTGGGGGCAAGCCGACGTCAAGATTAAGACCACCCATGTCACCGGTCCCGTCTATATGCTTGAAGGGAACGGTGGGAATATCGGCGTGTCGGCGGGCGATGATGGTTTACTGATGATTGATAGCCAGTATGCGAATATGGTGGAAAAGATTCAGCCGGCGTTGGACGATTTGGGAACCGATCTCAAGTATTTGCTGAACACTCATTTCCACGGTGATCATACCGGAGGGAATGTCGTATTCGGTGCGAAGAGCACGGTGGTGGCTCACGACAATGTTTTGACGCGGCTGAAGAATGGCTCGTTTAAGAAGCCCGAGCGTAAAGACGGATTGCCGGAAGAAACATTCGCCACCGAGAAACGAATCCAGTTTAATGGCGATACGATTAAGCTTGTTCATTTCCCCAACGGGCATACCGATGGCGACAGCATTATATTCTTCGAAAACCTAAACGTTGTGCACATGGGCGACCATTTTTTTGCTGGCCGGTTTCCGTTCGTAGATCTCGCAAGTGGCGGTAACGCGGTCCAATATGCTGCCAACGTGGAAAAGGCGATTGGCATGATGAATGACGATGTAAAGATCATTCCGGGGCACGGTCCTTTGTCGACGCTTGATGATCTCAAGGAATTTCACGCCATGCTTACTGAGACGACCGAAATCGTCCGCAAAGCCAAAGCTGAGGGTAAAGAGCCGAAAGAAATCGCGCGATCAGACGCATTCAAGAAATGGGAAAGCTGGGGCGACGGTTTCGTTTCCACGCAACGTTGGATCAGTATCCTTCACTCAAGCATCTAAGTGGAAAGCGGGCAGGCTAGACCTGGAAGGGCTATTCATGCAGCGTCTTGCTTTCGCGCCTTTGTTGTTCGCAATCGCAGGGATTTTACTGAGCAGCGCCGGTGTGCTTCCCGCGATGTATGGACTTGGCCTTTTCGCGCTCGGCGCGTTATTCGGGCTGGTGGTCTTCATGCGCATTCTTTTTTTGCGTCTTCGCAAGAAAGCGCGGTATACCCCCGCGCTAGCGGTTATCGCCGTGCTTCCGCTAGTGGTTGGTGCGGCGATCGTAATCCGCGATTTACGGTACCCGCCAATCAACGATATCACGACGGATCTTGATAACCCGCCCTCCTTCGTGGCCTTGCTGAATGCCCCGGCCAACGCCGGGCGCGACATGGTCTACCCCGAAAAGTTTGGGCCGATTGCGCGCGAGGCGTACGCCGATATTCGACCACTCGTCCTGAATGAAACACCAGAACGGACCTTTCAACGCGTTGAGGAACTTGCGAAGGCGCAATCGGGCTGGAAGGTTAAGAACAGCGACGTCGAGAAATTCACCGTTGAAGGCGAAGCAACGTCCTTGTTCTTTCGCTTTGTCGACGATTTTGTTATTCGCGTTTCGGATCAAGACGGCAAGGCCCGGGTCGACATGCGATCCAAGTCGCGCGACGGTCTCGTCGATGCCGGTGCCAATGCGATGCGAATCCGGTCTTTTTTCGACGCGTTGTCCGGGAAATAGCTAATACGTACTCCGAGGTCTGCAAGAAATGAAATCGCTGGGGCAACGGATTCGTCAATACACAGCGTTGGATTAGCGGCGTTCACTCAAGTATCTGATCCACCTGATGTAATAAACATGCAAAAATAAGCCCTTTTTGCGTTTTTTGGAACATCCCGGTAAGATAGATTCGCGTTGGTGAGCAAATTGCCAGAACGCTTTCGAGCCAACGGCGCCTTATTTGCGCGAAATCCCGGGATGCAATCGTTTGCGCTCACGTACTTTTGGGTTCTGGCTTCGACGCCATCTCTCGTGTGGTACATCGTTGACCCAAGGGGCTACAAATTATGCACACACTAATTGAACCCGCCACTAGACATCGGCACCGAATCGAGTTTCCGCGTAAGGACGCGGCGTCCTTGGACTCCGACGAAGTCTTTTTTTACCTCGTTGAGGACGGCAAGCGCACCAAGCTTCGATTTCATGACTATGCAGATATCTATAGCCGTCCGAACCTTTACGAACAGTTGTTTTATGATCGGCTCAAATGTTCGTCGCCAAAAGTAGTTGGAGAAATGCTGAAGCGAACGTTCGATCGAATGAACGAACCCATGTCTGAATTGCGAGTACTGGATTTGGGTGCGGGTAACGGCATGATGGGCGAAGTGCTTAAGAATTACGGCGTCGCACGCATTGTCGGCGCGGACATTATCGAAGAAGCGAAGCTGGCAACCGACCGTGATCGCCCGGGTATCTACGATGCGTATTACGTTACCGATTTCGGCGATCTCGACCCCGATGAAAATGCGGAGTTGAAGGAATGGGCATTTGACTGTTTAACCTGCGTCGCGGCATTGGGGTTTGGCGACATTCCGCCCGCGGCATTTTTTCAGGCG
>JAJDAB010000699.1 GCA_029262095.1 Candidatus Hydrogenedentota bacterium | reverse complement strand
AAATACTTGAGGCGAACCAACTTATCCCGCCGTTCATTCCACTCCATTTGCAACGGGTTAGTTTCGTCAAGGTTGGGCGTTTGCTGAAGTTCATCATAGAGGACACGCATCGCATTAACATGCCGTTCGACAACGCGCTGCGGAGTTGAAAGTTGGAGTATTGTTCCCAATGCTGCGACAGCAACAACCGCCAAGACAACCTTGATCGCAATTGCCCTTCTCGCGCGAATACCCACGGCCTCACCCGTACCGGCCGATGATAGTTTCCCAACGTTCCATGTCCGTTGGCTTCGCGCGCACCGTGATCACGATCGCATCTTTTTCCAGCGTTGGTTTCCAGTCCCACACCGGCAGCCCTTGCGCCTGGCGCTCGAGCGCACGAAATAGCATCCGCTGACTATCACGAGCCACGCCCATGTCGACCCGAAATTCTCGCTCTTCAAAATGACCCAATTCGACTAACGCATCAACATGCTGCTTAAACTCAAACACATCCGCGTCGGACGGTAGTGAGTGACGTTTTTGACGTGCTATTTCGGAGGCCTCTTCAATCGCCTTCTTGTGATCCTGTATTTCCAACGCTGGACGCATCACGTGCAGATACAGCGCGCCGAAAACGATGCCCGCCGTGGCAAGAATCGCGGAACCACCTACAGCAATACGGGTACGTTGAGTCACTGGCCGGGTTTTCCATGGCGTCGGCCGAATCCGTCTTGGCGACGAATACGCTTGCTCATCGGTTCATACAGCTCATTGTTCCGTTCGTCGAGTTGGCGATCGAATCGAAACGGGCGTTTCGTCTTTTCCGTAACGGTCACACGCACGGGAGGGCCTTTTCCAATCTGATCGATCTGTACACGCCACAAATTGGGTGCGCGCCACCCCTTTTCTTTCTCCCATGTATGTCCATCGCCATGCAAGTATAGCGACGGCTTTTTGAATGCATCGATGAGCGGAACCGCCAAATTGAAAAATACATCGTGCGATTCCACCGGTCGCGCGTGACCTAAAATAACCAAGGCGCGTACATCGTCGCCGTGAGTGTCCAACTGCTGACGCAGCCACGCCGCGTCTTGCTCCTGACGCACACGCCATTCCTCGGCATCATGAACCCTGCCGCCCACCAAATTAATCCCTGCGAACAATACGCCGTCCAACACAAACGCGAAATTCTCGGGACGCACATCCGATCGAACTACTTCCCAGCCCACATCGAAATGTTGTTCAAACGCCGAGTAGTGTTTCACCCAATACGACCAACCCACCGCCGGGTCGTCCAAGTCATTCCACTCGTTGTCGCCCGGAATGATGAACAACGGCGCGCGCGAACCTTTGAGTATTTTCGCTACTCGTGTATACCGCGATTCCGGAAGCGACTCCGACCCACTCGCAATATCACCGACATGGATGATAAATTTCGCGCGCCCTTCCCGATTCTCATGCCCGATTTGATGACGTAACCGATTCCAATCCGCAGTCTTGTAAGGGCCATCGCCCATAGCCGAAAAGGTGATAGGGGCTGCATTGGCCATTGCAGTGATGGAGAAGAAAAATCCCGCAGCCACCATTAGCCAAATTTTCACGATTGCTACTCCCGTGGTCGAATAAGGCAACACTATTCCATGTGCGCCATCCGGCTGCAAGAAAAAGGACCCGAAGCCTTGCGGCCCCGGGTCCAGTACTCTTTCGTAGCTCGTAGTTGTCGCGCTGGCTTACTACCGCCGGCAACGTCTCCCTGAGTTGAATCCTGTCATGTGCACATGATCCACGTTCAGGAATCGAGTAGCGGCGCAATAAGCCAGCTGGCTACAAGCGCCGGGTTTTCCCGGACTTTCCATCGATGGACCACCTCCTTCCCGCCTACGCCGAACATCCTGCCAACTCCCGATTGAGTGGCTTTGGCTACAGCAAGGTCTTGTCAAGTGAATCTATACAATAAATCGGCAGTATGCGCAACCCCTCAGATCTGTTCCTTTTTGGAACAAAAACTTGAGTTTGGCAATGTGAGCGCCGAAACAACAAGGCTATGCAGGGCTGAACACTTGGTGAGAAGGCCGTATGGCCAATTTGACAGGATTACAGGATGAACGAGATTTGTCGTGTTTGTTCGCGGCGAGGCAAATGGTAATCCTGTCAATCTTGTTATCCAGTCCAATAATAAAACGGGAGTAAGTGCACGCGATTTCTTTGTGAATGGGTCTGATTCAGTTGTTGACGTGCTGGGGTTCGGCGCGTATCGGGGTGTGTTCTAAGACGTCGTCGATGAACATGTACGCTTCACGACGGGTCTCTGGAGGGAAATCATGCTCGCAATCCGGGTGAACGGCGTGAAGAGCATTCGGGCTGCCGAGGAGTTTGTAGACCGGCGTCGCGGCGTTCACGCAATCGTATACCCCGGTTACTTCAAAATTCGCGTCATGGAGCGGTGCGCTGATAAAGACCGCGCGCGGCGCCAACGCTCCAAGCACCTCAGTGAAATCGAATGGCATTTGACCAGGGTCTTTGTTGTATTCGGTAGCAATTCGCGGCATGTAGCCTTTGTGCGACCAGCCCGTAAGGTCGCCGCCGTAGTATTTCGCAAAGCTATTAAACCCGCAGCTCGTGACCATGACTTTTACCCGCTGATCGAAAACGCCCAGATATAACGTGTTATGTCCACCAAGTGAATGACCAATACAGCCGATGCGTTCCGGGTCGACCTGCGGCAGCGATGCCAGCAAATCGATGCATCGCATGTGATTGAAGATCCCTTTCGCAGTCGCGCTCACATACCCCATTGCATACACGTCAATGAGGTAATTACCAAACCCCGGATAATCCGGAGCCAACGTAATGTATCCGCGTTGAACCAATTCATCGGCATAGTTGCGATTTGGCTTATCGCCCAGGCCAACTACCATGTCCTTACCGAACTTGTAGGTCGGATGCAGACAGAGCATTGCCGGAGTCTTCTCTTTGATATCCTTGGGAATCGAGAGATAGCAGGGGAGGCGATCGCCGTCTTCGGTAACAAACGTGATCTTCTGTCGAACGTACGTGGGAAAAACTTCTTCCGATTCAATCTGCAGATCGAATGCCGGTCGCGGACGCGGTTTGGGTAGGGAACCCATAACGGCCTGCATATTCTCTAGGATATGCGCCCGGCGTTTCGCCCAATCATCGGCGTCCGTGATCGGAGTAGGCGTCCCGTCGTTGTCGAGGACGACGAGTAGATTGGATTTGTCGTCGTAGAAGGGTGCAGCAAACGCGCAGTAACAAAGTGGCCCTGCAATAATCGCGCAAAAGAACGCGCGAACCAATAGGCGATCGGGACTATTAAGCCCGAGGCGCAAGGTAACTTCGTACGAGGTCTTCGACTTCGTCTTGAACCGTTTCGATCGGCACGCCGGGGATAGGATTTCCTGAATCGTCCCAGCCTTCCCAAACGAGCATAGCAACAACAGCGCCGAAAATTTGGGCCATGAGTCCTTCCACACGGACGACACGAAATTTGCCCTCAGCAATACCGCGCTGCATCACCGAAGCGATACTTGCCGCCATCTCGGCCTGAATATCGTCAGCATCCTTGTACTCGCTGACGCCGGGACTGCCCGCATGAGCCATATCGCGCAGAAATATTCGCAGATGAGCGGTGTTCGCCACCATATAGGCGACGAGTCCACGGACCCATCGAGAGATAACCTCATCCGGATTTTCGTCATCCCCAGCGACCAATAAATCGCGAATGCGGAGAAGCATTCGCTCGGCAATAGCTTGTGCGATCGCATCGCGCCCTGCAAAATGCGCGAAAATCGATGGAGGCCGAATGCCAATGCGTTCAGCGACGTCTTTAAGCTGAAACCCCTCCATGCCGTGTTGAGCAATGAGCTCTTCACCAACATTCAATATACGCTCGCGAGTATCCGAACGAGGACGTTCGCGGACACGTTGATCTTGCATGAATATGCTCCTCCGTGCACTGGGGGTACACAGAAGCATAATACGCGTGTCAGCGGAGTTAGGCAAATTCGATTAGTCAAACGCGCGAAGTGTGCGACCTTTTTAAGCCCAGTGTGGGGGGGTACCTATGGCGAAACTCGTTTTGAAGTACGGTTCAGAAGTTCCGCCGAAAGTTGATTTTTCGTGCCCGCAGGCCTAGAATTAATGCTGCGGAAGTTCATTCGGATGGCGTGTCATACGCTGTTTGGTGCCCGTGGAGTATCGCACTTGAGTACACAAAACCTGCGTCTGTCCACTGCCAAGCAACTTGTCCTGTGGCGGCCCATGAATTTAGGAGAGAATTCAATGAAAAAGTGTTGGATCGCGTTGTGTATTGTTGCTGTATTCGTAGCAATGCCAGCCACAGCTAAGACAATTTCGATTGCCCCAAGCGATAACGCGCAGGAAGAAGTGCAAGAGGCGTTGATTCTTGCGGAATCCGGCGATGTCGTTGCGTTGGGCGAAGGCCGATTCAATTTTACCGTGAGTTTGTCCCTGGACGTCGATGGCGTGACCATTCGCGGCGAGGGTATGGACAAGACGATTCTTTCGTTCAAGGATCAAGACGCCGGCGCTGAAGGACTCATCATCACTAGTGACAAAGTCGTCTGCGAAGATTTCGCTATCGAAGATTCGAAAGGTGACGCGATCAAGGCCAAAGGGTCCAAGGGCATCACGTTCCTTCGCGTCCGGACGGAATGGACGGGTGGCCCGAAGGAAACGAACGGTGCATACGGCCTGTACCCT
>JAJDAB010000698.1 GCA_029262095.1 Candidatus Hydrogenedentota bacterium | reverse complement strand
ACGGGTGTTGACTTTATTCGTTTCCGGCGCGATCGGCGTCGCAGCGGAATGGCGAGTTGGATTTAGATAAGACGAAGTCGCCGAGACCAACCCCTCAACCTAACCCTCTCCCCCTGGGAGAGGGAACGCATGAGTTTTCAGCGTTAGACGTTGATCCCGAACGAAGCGAGGGATCTTCTAAAGGCGTGATTGTCACTTCGGAATATTGCGCGCGATCTCTTGGCCTTGAAAGATCGGTTACGACTACTAAATCCCCGTCTCCGTGAAACTGACGGTCCTGTGCTAGAACTCGTCGAAGATGCTGGCTTCGGGGTCCGGCGCGTTTTCTTTGAGCCAAGCGTCATACCCTGCTTCGTCGTGCACTTGCACGAATCCGCGCATCCGATAATGACCCAGGCCGCAGAGTTGGGCGCAGGCGATCTCGAACGTCCGGTCGAGTTCTTGTTGCAATGCTTCGACCGCGTCCATGCCTTCGTCTTTATAGAGCTGCGGCAAAGTCTTACGCGTCTCCTCAGCCCACGCTGCGAATTCGGTTTCCGTCATGCCGGACTTTGCAGCTTGGAACGTTTTGGTAGTCACGGTCGGCGTAAATTGCACGGCTACCGTCATACCCGGGATCGCGTCTTGTTTGACCCGGAATTCCGGCACGCCGAAGCTGTGTATGACGTCTTTTGACGATAGGTGGATGACCGTCGGCCGGTCAACCGGGAGGTGCAACTGATTCACCTTCACGATGTCGTCCGCGCCGCCCGCGCCACTGCGGTCGAGTCCGACCGGATTCGTCGCGTCATTGATTAGGCTGACATCGGTCGGGCCGAAGATGCCGTCCTCGCCGGGGTAGTGGACGTTCCAAACATATTGCTGAGCCAGAACGCGTACTTCGACCGTGTCATCTGTGACGACAGGTTTTGCCGCGACATATTGATTCCAGAATGGAACTGAAAACGCGACCAGCAACGCAATTTCGAAAGCGATAACACCCATTTCGAGATAGTGCGTGGCGTGCGAGTGCGTGCCATGGTAGTCCGCTTTCGGATTGCGGCTACGCCGGAACCGAATGAGCGTATACGTGCCGAAGATTAGCCACCCCGCGAAAAATAGCACCATGAATACGTGGATAATCAGCATGAGCCGATCGATTTCGCCGCCGTGCGCGGACGCGAGTTCCGGCATGCCCAGCCAACGGTTCATGTCACATCCCCCACACCTGCCGCGGCACGTTCAGCGCGCCGGATTCGTAGCGCGATGGTTGTCCCAAACGCGACGACCGTGGCCATGACACCGCCGGTTACACCCAGTAACGTGAGGATCGCCATATTCATGCCATGCGATTGCGCGTCGTTCGGGTCACCAAAACAAACGGAACACGCCGATGCCATTCCGGTGGCGACCAACGTGATCGCGGCCATAGCGAAGAGCGGTCGCACGATATGTGTGGGAGGTCTGAACATGATCTCTCTAAATGACGTGGAACAACACGGCGGTTACCAACCAGGCCGCCGCTAAGAACAACCAATACCACGCAATACAGGCGACTCGATTCGCGTAAGCCATAGAATCGCG
The DNA here is from genome assembly GCA_029262095.1 of Candidatus Hydrogenedentota bacterium. Classification (GTDB taxonomy): domain Bacteria; phylum Hydrogenedentota; class Hydrogenedentia; order Hydrogenedentales; family SLHB01; genus JAJDAB01. Next base: position 7,933 of record JAJDAB010000698.1, on the reverse strand, counting down.
TAATTGCAAGGTACGACCGGGGCCAATCATATACGCGGCCAGTAACGCGCCCGCCGCGACATGCACCCGGTGGATGTCTGAGATCAGGAAATAAACGGCGTGATATGTGCTGGTCGCAGCGACAGTGTCCGCATTGGCGAGCATGCGGTGTTCTTGGCCGATGATCGCGATAAACCCGGTGGCCATTATGGCGGTGACAAGCGACAACGCGTTCACGCTCGCCCGGCTATCGCGGCTAAGGCGCAACCAAGCGAGCGTCACGGAGGCCGCTGCAATGAGATGGATGACTAGCGCCACTCCGCCCATGTCGCGTGGAATGGGCGCGCCAGCAGCGGGCCAATCGGTCGCCGCAGATCGAAGGAAGACGTAGGCGGAAAATAGGCCACCGTAGAACATTACTTCGGAAAGTAGAAACAGCGCGGTACCCAACCGGCCGTTGGTGAGTCCGGTGTCGGGGCGTACGCGGGTTGAATAGGGTATCGCGCCCATCACGCGTTCTCCGCGCGCCATTGCGGCGAGAAATCTTCTTGCGCGTCCGGCACGCTGTATTCGCACGGACCACGATGAACGTGAACGGAATCTTTGAAGTTTGCGCCGATCGCGGGCGGTGAATCCGCATGCCACTCAAGCGTTGTGGCCTCCCACGGATTGCTGTCCACTTTCTTACCGACAAACAAGCTCATGAAGAAATTGAGAATGAAGGGCAACTGCATGATAAGCAGGCCGAAAGCCGACCAAGATGCGGCACTATTGAAATTGAACACCTCACGTCCGTGGGCATAGGTCTCGCCACCGTCGTACAACCGCCGTGAAAGGCCGGCCAAACCTTGCAGCAGAAAGTGGGAAAAGATGCCGTTCATGAATACGAGTGTCGTCCAAAAGTGAAGCTTGCCCAGCAACTCGTTCATGCGGCGGCCGGTCACTTTCGGGAACCAGTAGTAGATGCCCGCAAAGATGGCAAAGAGCGTTCCCGGTGCGACGACGTAGTGGAAATGGCCGATGACGTAATACGTGTCGTGCAGCGGGATATTGGTGGGCCCGAATGCTAGCGGGATGCCGGTTAGGCCGCCGATCGCAAACATCGGGATGAATGCGATTGCAAATAGCATCGGCGTATTGAAACGAATCGACCCACCCCACATTGATAGCACCATCGACGTCGAGAGAATTACGGATGGGATCGAAATGATGATAGTCGTAGCCTGGAAAAATGTGCTCATCGTCGTGCCCATGCCCGTGAGGTACATATGATGTGCCCAGACCAACATCGACATGAACGCCATAAAGACGGCGGAGAAAACCATGCCGCGATAGCCCCACAGGGGTTTGCGTGTGTTGTTCGCAATGATCTCGGCAAGAATTCCGAACGCGGGCAAAATCAAAACGTACACTTCGGGGTGCGCTAAAAACCAAAACAGGTGTTGCCAAAGTAATGCGCTTCCACCGCCACTAACTTCGACCGGTGATTCGGCAACAACCAGTCCGCTCGGCATGAAGAAGCTCGTACCCTTGACCCGGTCCATGAGCTGCATACACGCGGCCGCGGCGAGCGGAGGAAAACTAATCAGAAGCATAAACGCCGTGACGAGTTGCGACCATACGAAAAACGGCAGCCGCATCATGGTCAGCCCTTCTGTGCGAAGCTGAACAATCGATACGATGAGATTGATGCTCAAAATCATATTTGAGAGGTAGACGACCGCCATGCCGATCAGCCAGTAGGTCTGACCGCTGATTTCAATCACGGACAGCGGCGGATAGCTCGTCCAACCGCTGCTCGCGGCTCCCGACTCGGAGAAGAAACTCCCGACAATAATCACACCGCCTGCGATGTACAGCCAATAGCCCGTTCGGCTCAGCCGGGGGAACGCTAGATTCTCCGCGCCTAACATCAACGGAACGAGGTAGGTACCAAATCCGCCGACCAACAGCGGCACTACAGCGAGAAAGACCATCATGGTCCCGTGAATCGCACCGAGTTGGTTGTAGAAATTTGGCAGCATCACGCCCTCGGGCATGCGCGTGTCGTCGGCGGACAAGATGTCCTCGATAACTGGAATGGGCTCGCCCGGGAATACCAATTGCCAGCGCATCAACAGCACGAGCAAAAACGCCAACAACAGAAAAAGAAGCGAAGTTAGAGTGTATTGAATGCCGACCACTTTGTGGTCAGTCGAGAAAGGCAATCGCAGCCACCGCATTCAGTTGATACTCCGCATCATCATTCGGATCGCGGTTCGCCTAATTCCGTTTCGGCATGGCGTACGAGAAGTCCAGCTTAACTTCGCCATCGGCGGGCACCGTGATCTTCTGCGTTTGTTCTTTGAGCTTTTCGTGCCACACTTGGATTTCATACTCGCCAGCGGGCAGATCTTCTATTTTGTAGACGCCGTCTTTCTTCGTGACAACAAAGAACGGGTGATCGACGACCGCAACATATCCGCGCATCCAGGGATGGATGTCGCACCGCAACATGAACGCGTCTTCCGTCTTATCGAAGGCCACATCGAGTTCTGTAATGTTTTTGGGCATTGCACGATTGAACGGGCGATTCTCACGCGGCACGCCGTTTACATTGTGCATGATGCCGTCGGGGTTTAGTACGCGTAGCGTTTGCCCCTTCATGACCGCGGCGACGCGAGGCGTAAAATGGCAACCCTCTTGCGTCATCACAACGGGTTCGGTCGGCACTGGAAAATCCTTGTCCGGCAATCCGCTCACAATCCGGACGAGGATATTGCCCATCGTTTGGCCTTCGCCCAGGACAAGCGCTTCATTTACTAGAGGATCGCTCCCGTGCATCGCCGCGCACGCGGGGTCGGCGCTCGTGTCGATCTGCTTCATGGTGGGCGGCGGATCGGAGAAGGTAATCGTCCCGGTGACGGTCCCGCCGTGAGCGCTTCCGATCACGGTAATCGCGAGTGTCAGAATCAGCCCAATACGCATGATAAAGTGCTCCCTGTTCGTGTAAACGGTTCAATACAAACCAATTACGGAACAGTACCAAACGCGGGCTGCGGGTTCAACCAAACTAAGTGGATTAGGCCCATCGAGATTGAACCAGACCGTTATTTTGACTCATTCGATCAGAAAGAAACTCAACCCTTCAAATCATCAAGCGATTCCAGCGCCTGAATGAACGACTCCGTCATCGGAAACTTTCCCGGATACCGAATGAATTCGACATGTCCGTCCAGGTAGAGAACGTTTGCGCCCTGTTCATGCATGCCTGGACGTTCAATCAACACCGGCAATTTGCTCTGCACGACAGCAGAGGATGTGGGATCATTTATGTCTGTGATGAAGAAGCGTTCGATCCCTTCGCGCAGCTGAAAAATCCGTTCCAGATCCAACGCCGGAGCGTCGATATCGGCATTCAATGATTCGCCCTTCTCGAACGCGACGCGCATCTGCTTCACTAGCTCAAGCCCTTGCACCTCGTCCATAACCGCGTATCCCAGATACCAATAACTGTGATCGCGTAAGCCCGACGGCGGATCTGCATCCGCAACATCGATGAGATCATAGTAGTCCGGATGCGCCGGCGAAATGTAAATATTCGGGTCGGTCAAATACTCGGGGTAAATAGCCGAGGCCGCCATCGCCAATTGTCCCCGTTCGTGCGATAGCGGCGGCCACTTCTCACCCCGCGTCTCGTTCGCAAACATTTTGCACACAAGACCAAGTTGTTTGAGATTGTTCGCACTGCTCGCGCGAAGTTCTCCGACGTTTTGCCTGATCCCGCTTTTCTCTCGCCAATGCTTGGCCTTGGCGAGATCTCGTTCAAAACCGTTGGTACCACGACGGTATCCCTCGACCAACATACCGATCGCATGCTCGTTCCCCGCGTCGGCCGCCATTTCGAGCCAACGAGAAATTTCCGCCGGTGTCGCCGCAACCGTACGACTTTCCCCTTTCACGGCTAACGTTCCGAGGACAAATCCGGCGTCTACATCCCCGGATTCGGCCATGCCACGGACTTCGGACAAAAGCGTAAAAATGTTCCCGAGATCCGCGTCCGCGTAATGACCAGGCATCTGCGCGCCAACAAATGCGAACCACATTTTCGCAACGGGGTCTCCGGTCGAGGCCGCTTCGCGAATCATGAGAAACGCTTCTTCTTCGTTCTCACCGCCGAACGCCAAATTGATTGCTTGGTTCAACAAATCGCGCCGCCAATATAACGTGCCGCCGATTTCGTTTCGACCGCGTACTTCCCACCATAGCGCAAAATCCGGGGCGTAAACTTTGCCGGCTTGCTCTAGCAGTTCCAGCCGCGTGAATAAAGGTTCAAGGTTTTCCATGTTGCCGGTATCGAGAGACATTTTTATTTCGTCGACCATCACTCCGGTAATGATTTCCGAGTCCCAATGCTCGCGTAGCGTGGCGAGCGCAGCCTGAGCTCGATGTGCGTCCTCCGGAGTGCGCTCACCCACTTCGGAATCTTCATCCTGTGCGTACACGGTTGCGTGGTCGAAATCCAATGCAAACGCCGCAAGAAAGTACGCGAAGCTAGCAACCATTAGCCAGTGACGGCATCGAATAGCGGCGATCATGCGCATAGGTTGTCTCCTAGGTGATTCTCATAGTATCTGATGTACGCTTTTGAGAAAATCGATCACGATGAATTTCTGCTCTTAAAGCTGTTGTCGCACGTCTTTCAACGATTCCAGCGCCTGAATGAACGACTCCGTCATCGGAAATTTGCCCGGATACGAAATGAACTCCACGTGACCGTCCAAAAACAACACATTCGCCCCGCCCTCGTGGAATCCGGGACGTTCGATCATGATGGGTATCGTACTTTGGAACCCCGTTGCTGCTCTAGGGTCATTGATATCCGTAATCAATAACCGCTCAATGCCTTCCCGCAGCCGGTAGATTGATCCCTGATCCAAATCCGGCGCGTCGATATCCGCACTCAGCACCTCGCCCGCTATAGCCGCAGCACGAAAGACTCTGACGAACGCGAGACCCGCGGCCTCATCAGGCAACATGTAGCCGAGGTACCAGTAACTGTGATCGGCGATGGCCGACTGCGGATCCGATTTGGCGACGTTCGCAACGTTGGCGTAATCCGGATGTGCGGGCGATACGAAAACCGTTGCGTCAGTCACAAATTCCGGATATATCGCCGAAGCATCCATCGCCAAATGCCCACGCAACGAAGTTAATGGTGGAAAAACTTCGCCCCGAGATTCATTCGCAAACATTTTCATAATCAGCCCGAGCTGCTTCAGATTGTTCTGACTATTCGCCTTGACCTCGTCAGCGCGACTATACGACGCAGGCGCAGCAGCTGTTTCGCTTGCTCCCTTCTCCGCCCATTGCGCAGCCTTCGCAAGATCGCGAGGGACGCCATGCCGGCCACGGCTATAGGCCTCGGACAACAACTTCGCCGCGTGGTCGATACCGGCCTCGGCGGCCATTTCAAGCCAACCGACCACTTCCTCCGGCGACCCGCCCACCAGATCCATGTCTCCTTCCAGCGCAAAAAGCCCCAGAAAATACGCGGCATCGGCATCGCCGGACGCGATCAGATCGCGCACCTCGCCGATAACCGAGAGAACATTTCCGAACGCCGCGCCATCATGGCGACCTGGCGTCTCTTGGTTAGCGATGGCCTGCCACATGCGCGCGACGGGATCGCCGGTCGCGGCGGCATCGCGCAACATGGCCTTCACGTCTGCGTCATTTCGACCTGCCATCGCCATCTCAAGAGCCTCGTGCAACAGTTCGCGTTTCCAAAACAACTCGCCGCCGAGTTCGCTACGGCCACGCTTGTCCCACCACAACGCAAAATCAGCGGCATACACATCACCAGATCGCTCAAGCAGTTCAAGACGTTCGAGTAACGGCTCGATGTCGTCGGGCGCGCCCACATCAAGCACCTTCTTTATTTCGTCCACCATCGCGCCCGTAATAACGTCCGAGTCCCAGTTCTCGCGCAACGTCTCAAGCGCCTCAGCGTTGCGGGATGTTTGCGCTGGGGTACGCTCGACAGCAGACTCAGCAGGGGACGCGGCTGCAGGTGCAGGAACATCGTCCTCCTGGCATCCCAGAGCGAAAACGAGCAAAGCGATTGGAACATGCGTGAATACGAAGATTCGACGGCGTCTGGAAATAGTGTTGGCGAACATGTTTCGTCTCCTTAGTGGCAGGAACCGCAAGTCGTCGTGTCCCACAGTAGAACAGATGAGCAGAAAAAGTGGAAATGCCGCAGTCGCCATCGTTTGGAGTCGCCGCTACCTCCCGAAGGCAGAACTATGAACGTCAATTATCCTCCAATCTATGCGAGTTGATTTGTTCATTTCCTGGGTCCGTAGTAAAAGAACCAACTAACTACCCGCCGTCGCGTGTATGACCAATCTGGATGGGTTGTGTCAAGGTACGCTGCATCATTCGCGGACGTAGTGGCGGTTGATTTTCGAACAATCGACACCGATACTCGCTATATGCAAAGCAAATATGCACTATCCATCAATCGAGTAATCGCGGCAGCAACAGCAGCGGCCCTTACCACGCTGTCCGTCGCCCAAGAGCCGGACAGCGTCGACCGCGACTATAGCGTCGAGTTGCCGCGTATCGCCGCGACGGAGCCAGCGGATGCGCTCGATTCCTTCGAAGTGCATCCGGGGTTTCGCATGGAATTGGTCGCGGCGGAGCCGTTGGTCCGTGACCCCATCGCGATGGCGTTTGACGAGGACGGTCGGTTGTTCGTGGTCGAGATGCGCGGGTACTCGGAGCGCCGCGATGAAAACATCGGCACGGTACGGCTGCTCACGGACGATGATGGGGATGGCACGTATGATCGTGCAACAGACTACGTCGACGGACTCGCCTGGCCGACGGCTGTCGCGTGTTGGGACGGCGGCATCTACGTCGGCGTGTCGCCGGATATTCTCTATTGCAAAGACACGGACGGCGACGGACGGGCGGACATACGCGAAACGGTGTTTACGGGATTCGGCCTGTCGAACGTTCAGGGCCTACTCAATTCGTTTCGATGGGGACCGGACAACCGCATTCATAGCGCGACAAGCAGTAGCGGCGCGTCGGTAGTAACCGCTGCGAATCCAAACGGCACGCCGCTTTCGTTGCGAGGGCGCGACTATGCCATCGATCCGCTCACCCGCGAGATCGTTGCTACAAGCGGCGGTGGACAACATGGCCTCACGTTTGACGTGTGGGGCAACAAGTTTGTCTGTCACAACAGCAACCATTGTCAGTACATCATGTACGAAGATCGGTACATCGCTCGCAATCCATACCAAAAGGCGCCCGCGGCGAATTTGAGCATCGCCGCGGACGGGAAAGCCGCCGACGTCTTTCGCATTAGCGAGGTGGAACCGTGGCGAATCGTGCGGACGCGGTTGCGAGTAAAGGGACTCGTACCCGGACCTGTCGAGGGCGGCGGCACGGCGGCGGGCTATTTCACGAGCGCGACGGGAATTACGGTCTATAAAGGCGATGCGTGGCCGGACGAATATCGGGGCAACCTGTTCATCGGTGACGTCGGCAGCAATCTCATTCATCGCAAGACCGTGACTTGGGACGGCATTGTGCCGGTCGCAGATCGCGCGGATGCGGACACGGAATTTATTCGGTCAAGCGACATTTGGTTCCGACCCGTGCAATTCTGTAATGGGCCGGACGGCGCGCTGTATGTCGCGGACATGTATCGCGAGGTCATCGAACACCCCGATTCATTGCATCCCACCATTAAACAACATCTCGATTTGAATAGCGGATTCGATCGCGGACGCATTTACCGGATCGTGCCGTACGACTTTAAGCAACCGGAGCTGCCGAAAGTGAGTCGAGCAACGGTCGGCGAGTTATCTGTGCTGCTGACGCGCGGAAACGCCTGGTATCGGGAAACGGCGTCACGATTGCTCTACGAACGCCAAAGTCTGAACGCCTCTGGGTTGTT
>JAJDAB010000697.1 GCA_029262095.1 Candidatus Hydrogenedentota bacterium | reverse complement strand
ATCTCAAGCCCGCATTTCTCGCGATCTGATCGTTTGGAAGGCCTCCAACGCCGATCAAGACGAGGTCGGCCGGGATTCGCCCCCGAGTCTTGCCGCTAACCGAAGCGACGCGGCCGTTTTCCCCGTCGATCGATACCACCGTTTCGCCAACCGCTATATCCACACCGTGCTGCAGGTGCATGTTGAGCAGATATTCGGAGACAGTCGGTGATACGGCCCGCTCCAAGATTCGCGATGCGCTTTCGAGCACGGTGACCCTCTTCCCTAGCTTACAGGCCGAGGCTGCTACCTCCAGACCTATGAACCCGCCACCGACAACGACGATTTCAGAAGCGCGCCGCAAGGAAGTCTTGAGAGCGATCGCGTCCTGCATTGTCCGCAGATATCGGACACCTTCCAAATCGGCTCCTGGAAGAGGCAATTTTCTCGCACGGGATCCGGTCCCAATCAGGAGTTTGTCGAAGACCAGTTCGGAACGGTCGCCAAGCACTATCTTTCGCGACCGTCTGTCGATCTCCATGGCGCGGGCGCCGAGCAATAAATCGATAGCTTTATTGGCGAAAAAAGCTCTATCGCGCAACACGAGGTTTTCTTCTGTCGTCGCGAGGTCGACAAGAAAATCTTTCGACAACGGGGGACGTTGGTAGGGCAACCATTCTTCGTCGGAAACGATCGTGATTGGCTCGGAAAATCCGGCATCGCGTGCGGAGAGTGCACCTTGCACGCCTGCATATGACGACCCGATGACGACGAGACCAGTCATGATTGTGCCTCTGGTACATAGATCGTGAGCGTCTCGGTGGGAAATGGCGATTTGAGTTGGCAACTCAGCCTGCTATTCGATTTTCGTGGTGATGCGACCGTGGCCAAGAGCTCATGCTCATCGTCGTTGGGCGAGGGAAGCGCGGCGACCTGCGCGATGTCGACGTAGACGTGACACGTAGCGCAATCAAGGCAACCGCCACATTCACCCTCGATTCCGGGTACACCATTGCGGACCGCGGCGAGCATAACGCTGACCCCGGATACTACCTCGATCACGCTGTCTCGGCCGTCCGGCTGGACGAATCTCACTTTGGACATCCTCATCCTCATTCGTTCGCTTATCGAACATACGTTCTTATATAGAACATGACTAAAGCATTCTCCCGCTAATTTCAAGATATTTGGTCCCAAAGGGGAGAAGCGCCGTGCCGCCGGAGCATGGGGATTTGGGCTTGTGCTGATGCGAAAAAAACGCAAATATTCGAACCGTTGTTCGTATAACGAACCGAGGCGACGGCGCGAAGTTGCGCGCTTGGAATGCAGTTGTTGGGTGCGAACAGCAGATGTTGTCGTGGCAGGGTCTTCCATCCATAGCGGGCGATGGGTCGCCTGGCCGCGTCGGAAAGGCATCAGGGTTCTCTGCTCGCCCAGCAGGCAGATCGAGCGGGCTTCGTTTTTGCCGATATAACTGGGTACCTCGGATGAACTCAGATCGAACCGAGGCCCCGTGGATCGGAGAGGGTATCCATTGAGGAGGTTGGTTGAAGTGATGGCATCGCCGTCGGCGGCGAAGACCGAACGTTTGGATCAAAACCAGTCTTTACGGATGATCCTTGATGCCATCCTACGCCAAGTGTCGGTGAGGCGCGATTACGACGCGTTGGCGGAATACATCGCCCCGCTCGGCAGGATTGATCCTGGGAAATTCGGTATTGCGGTCGCCATGCGGGACGGAGGAGTAATCTCGGTCGGCGACGCAGAGGAACCGTTTTCCATCCAGAGCATATCGAAGGTGTTCGCGCTTACATTGGCTCTCGGCAAGATCGGGGATGCGCTGTGGGAACGGGTGGGTCGTGAACCCTCGGGAAATCGGTTCAATTCGATCGTGCAGTTAGAGTACGAGAATGGCGTTCCGCGAAATCCATTCATCAATGCGGGGGCCATCGTTCTGTGTGACGTTCTACTCGCTGGACATGAACCGAAGGAAGCCATCGGGGAAACGCTCCGATTCCTCCGGTTTTTGTCGGACGACGATGGAATACTAATCGATTCCGAAGTGGCCGCTGCTGAGAAGACCGGAGGATTCCGGAACTTCGCCTTGGCGAATTTTATGATGGCGTGCGGGAATCTTCTTCATCCCCCCGAACTCGCGCTTGGGGTCTATTTTCACCAGTGCGCGGTAGCAATGAGTTGCCGGCAACTTGCACTCGCAGGTCGATACCTTGCGTTCGGTGGCGTTAATCCTTCCACCGGCCGATCGGTAGTGTCGCCGCAGTGCGCTCGTCGTGTCAACGCTCTCATGCTGACTTGCGGGCACTATGACGGTTCCGGTGACTTCGCTTTCAGTGTTGGTGTCCCGGGCAAGAGTGGCGTTGGAGGAGGCATTCTGGCGATTGTGCCGGACGTAGCGTCCGTTGCGGTCTGGTCGCCTGGTCTAAACGAGCACGGCAATTCCAAGTTTGGGACTGCCGCTCTTCAGACCCTTACGACGGAAATGAACTGGTCTGTGTTCGGATGAATTGCTTGCCGCAGCCCGAATAAGGCGCATTCGAATGAACCGA
>JAJDAB010000696.1 GCA_029262095.1 Candidatus Hydrogenedentota bacterium | reverse complement strand
GTCTTGCGCATCCGCGATTCACGATGCACGAAGTCGATATATGCAGTGCCGAAACGTCCACGCATCTAATTGAAGCTGTACGGGCCGATGTCATCGTTCACTTGGCCGCGCGCGCAGGTGTTCGCCCATCGTTGGACGATCCGAATCTCTACCACCGAGTCAATGTCATCGGCACGCAGAACGTCCTGGATGCCGCAAGGCGCACGAAGCCCTCGCACCTCGTGATGGCCTCCAGTTCGTCGGTGTACGGCGGCTTGACGGAAGTCCCATTTCACGAGGGCATGGACGTATCTGTACCGATCAGTCCTTACGCGGCGACGAAGCGTATGAACGAACTTATGGCACGGGTTTATCACGAGACGTACGGCATGAACGTTACCCTGTTGCGCATTTTCACGGCGTATGGCCCGCGCCAACGGCCCGATATGGCGATTCAAAAGTTCGCGAACCTCATCGATTCGGACGAGCCGGTGCCGATGTACGGCGACGGCACCACGCGGCGCGACTATACGTATGTTGGCGATCTCGTCGCAGGGATTTTGCAGGCGATCGATCGTTCATTTGGTTATGAGATTTTTAATCTTGGTGAGAACCGCACAACATCGTTGCAGCACTTAATCGAATCCCTGGGTAACGCCCTGGGGAAGCAACCACGGATTTTGCGGATGCCGATGCAACCCGGTGACGTAACCACCACGTACGCAAACATTGATAAAGCACGCAAGTTACTCGGCTACGATCCACACGTATCGCTGGAATCGGGACTACAAGAATTTGTTTCATGGCGGAGTCAAAGTGGCACCGACATGATACATGGAAGCGCATAGCATAACTAGGACATTTTGATGGCTAAGGCAACAACATTTGAATCGCTAAAAGAAAAAATAAAATCGCGTAAGGCCGTGGGCGCAGCCATCGGATTGGGCTACGTCGGCTTACCGTTGTCGGAACACCTGTGCGACGCCGGTTATAAGGTTATCGGATTCGATGTAGACTCGACGAAGACCGAGATGCTTGCCCAGGGCAAGAGTTATATCAAACACATCGACGGCGCTTGGATCGGCGATGCCGTAAAGAACGGTACCTTCGCAGCGACGACGGATTTCGCCCGATTGGCGGAAGCGGATTGCATTAGCATCTGTGTACCGACCCCGTTAGACACGCATTTCGAACCGGATTTGCGGTACGTAATTGCGACGGCGGATGACATCGCAAAGACGTTGCGCAAAGGACAACTGATTATCCTGGAAAGCACAACGTATCCCGGCACAACGGAAGAAATTCTCCTAGAGAAATTCGCGAAAACTGGACTCACGGTCGGGGAAGACTATTTCCTTGCCTTCTCTCCGGAACGCGAAGACCCCGGAAATGCAAAGTTTACTATTCGCACGATTCCGAAAGTCGTTGGGGGTATGACGGACCAATGCAGCGAATTGACCCAGGATTATTACGGCGGCATTTTCGACCGAGTTGTGCCGGTAACAAAACCGGCGGTGGCGGAATTGAGCAAGCTGCTGGAGAACATTTTTCGTAGTGTCAACGTTGCGCTGGTGAACGAGCTAAAAATGCTCTGCGATCGTATGGACATCGATGTATGGGAAGTCATTGACGCAGCGGCGACGAAGCCGTTTGGATTCATGCCGTTCTATCCCGGCCCCGGCCGGGGCGGACATTGCATTCCAATCGACCCGTTTTACTTGACGTGGAAAGCGCGTGAATATGGCATGTCCACGCGCTTCATCGAGTTGGCCGGCGAAATTAATACGGCTATGCCTCGGTACGTAGTGACACGCATCATGGAAGCGTTGAACCAACACGAAAAGGCACTACGCGGATCGCGCGTCCTCATCCTCGGAGCCGCCTACAAACAAGATGTGGACGACATGCGCGAATCGCCATCACTACGCTTGATCGAATTGCTGCAGTCCCATGGCGCGGAAGTCGAATACAACGATCCCCACATTCCGAAATTACCCAAGTTGCGCCACTACGAACTCGATATGGAATCGGTCCCGCTCACCGAGAAATCGTTGGCGGAATTCGATTGCGTTGTCGTGGCGACGGCCCACAGTGCGTATGACTACGAATTCATCGTGAAGCATGCGCCACTCGTCGTGGATACGCGTAACGCCACAAAGGCGATCACCAAAGGTCGCGAGAAGATCGTCAAGGCCTAACTCGCGAACACGTTGCATCCCGAAACGGTGCAGCGGGAAAGTTGCATCACGTGCGGATTCCCCTGCTGGACATCCAGGCGCAACTGGCGCCCATCGCCGATGAGGTCAATGCCGCGGTGTGCCGCGTCATCGCGTCCGGGCAGTATGCACTCGGACCAGCAGTCGCTGAATTTGAGTCAACGATCGCGGAGTACACCGGCGCGAAGCACGCAATCGGTGTCTCCTCTGGTACGGACGCAATTCTCGCGACGCTGATGGCGCTCGATGTGGGTCCGGGCGACGTTGTGATCGTTCCACCCTTTACGTTTTTCGCCACGGCGAGCACGGTGGTGCGATTGGGCGCGACACCTGCCTTTGTCGATATCGATCCGCATTCATTCAACATCGATCCGAACGCCTTGCGAACGTGGTTCACGAATTGGAAGGGCGACAAGCCAAAGGCGATCATGCCGGTCCATTTATACGGACAATGCGCGGATATAGACGCGATTCTGGGCATTGCCAACGAATATGACGTGCCGGTGATCGAAGACGCTGCACAAGCCCTGGGCGCGTCGTATCCCGGAGTGGAAGGCACACGTCACGCCGGTACAATGGGACTGGCCGGGACGTATTCGTTTTACCCGACGAAGAATTTAAGTGCTATAGGTGACGCCGGAATGATCGTGACCAACAATGATGCGTTGTCGGAAACGTTGCGAAAGCTGCGCAACCACGGCGGCACAGATCCCTATTCGCATACGTTGCTCGGCGGCAATTTTCGGATGGACGGCGTTCAGGCCGCTGCGCTGCGTGTAAAACTGCCGCATTTGGACCGTTGGAATGATGCACGTCGTGCGAACGCCGACTATTACGACCAACGATTTGACGACAGCCCGGTCGCGCCTCCCGCGCAGTCCTATTCCCGCGAGCACCACTGTTACCACCAATACGTCATTTCCGTTCCAGAACAGCGCGACGCCCTGCGGGCATTCTTAACGAAACGGAAAATCGGCTCTGCCGTATACTATCCTGAACCGCTACATCGCGTTCCGGTGTTTGAATCTTTGGGGTACGAGTCCAACAGCTTCCCCGTGAGCGAGAACGCCGCGCGGACGGTGTTGGCATTGCCCGTGTCTCCGGAAGTGACCGCGGAAATGCGTACGCATGTAGCGGATACAGTACTTAATTTCTTCGACTAACCGATCTAGGGAGCAACATCGTCTATGCAAGTTTTAGTTACCGGCGGCGCCGGATTCATCGGT
>JAJDAB010000695.1 GCA_029262095.1 Candidatus Hydrogenedentota bacterium | reverse complement strand
TGGAAACCATCAACATCTTTGTCCGGCGAAATCGCGTTGAGAACGTTCCATTCATTGATGTGTTTCGGAACCGGCATCTGGCAGATGATGCCGTGAACTTTGCGGTCGGCGTTTAGCTTTCCGATGAGGTTGACGAGTTTTCGCTCCGTCACTTTTTCCGGCAGGTAATGCGGGAAAAATTTTATGCCGCACAGCTCGCAATCCTTGCCCTTATTGCGGACGTAGACTTCCATCGCGGGATCCTTGCCCACTAGGATGACAGCGAGGCCGGGTGTCACGCGTTTCTTCTTTAGTGCAGTGACATCGCGCTTGACCTCTTCGAGTATTTCAGCGGCAATCTTCTTGCCGTCGATAATGCGTGGTTTCCTTGGCATGTCCGTCCCCGATCGTTGCGGAAAAATTATAGAGTGTCGTAAAACGGTGGTGTTGCGCAAGCAGCAAGTTTGAATCAGTTGCCAAATCGTTTGCGCAGCGCGAATAGTCCGGCGGCGGCGAGTAGCGCGCAGACCGTTGCGGCGGCCACAGCGGCGGCGCGGTTGTCTGCGGCGGAAAAATCCTCGTTTTTGTCCACGGAGGTCGCGCCCGAATCAATGCCCGCAAAGGCGTTTGAACGTGCGGCGGGATAGCCGACCGAGGCTTGGGGAATAGACGAGGTAGACGCGCTATCCTGTGATTGCGCCAAATCGTGCGCTTCCATACCGTCTCCTTTGTGTGCGCGCGGCGATGTGGCTTGACTAGACTCTCCGCCAGTAGGCGCATCGACATTTCGACGAATCTCTTGGCGTTCGGCCAGCATGGCCTGCAGTTCAGCTAGCGCTTCACGCACTTCATCGCGCGGAGTATCGCCTTGCAAGCGATTCAACGCCGAACGAACGTTTTCTGCGACGTCGCCATGCTCATCCAAAAGGTTCGGATTGTCATTGAGGAACGCGTCCAGGGCTGCGAGCCGATCCTCCGGAGTCGCCGAGGGATCGGTTGCGAGCGCCATCAACAAACTCGCGGCCTGTGCTTGCAATGTTTCGATACGTTCCGCTTCGTCCGGGTTCAGCGCGCCGCTATTGGCATCGTAATTCAGCACCATGTCAAATAATTCGCGAGCCTCAGTCACATTGCCTTCGCGTTCCGCCAATGCACCGAGTCGGTACAAGCTCTCCAATTGAATCACGGGGTCGTCGGGGTAGGTTTGCATCATGCCTGCGTACAATTCGCGTGCCGCAGCAGGGTCAATATTTTCGGCACGGTCGGCTGCACGTCGATACACCAATTTGGTGTACTCATATTCTGAGCTGTACGACTCCACGATACCGAGGTAAACACCATACGCCGAATTGATATCCGGCGGCTCACCGCGGCCCGAGTAATCCCATTCATAGATTTCGCCGATACGCGTTTCCAGTTGGATGTTTTTCACGTAATCCGGGTGCGCATCGATGAGCGCTTGATACTCACCGATCAGAAATCCCTTACCGTTTTCCTGGACTAGCGCGCGTCCATCGCGGTTAAGTTCGGCGACTCGGTCCAAATAGGCTTGGATTTCAGGGTCAGTTGCATCGTTTTGTGCCGAGGCTGAAAGACCGCCGACTAGCGCCGAAATGAGCAATAGCCAAACGGTCGATCGATTGAACGTGGGGGATATCTGCGAATTCATCGGTTAAACTCCTGGGGATCATACCGCCGAAACGGGAAAACGTTCAATTCGCCCGCTTTCGATGCATGGCTATCCCGTTATCATTGCGAGACTTCGGATTGCCTGATAGGATTGATGGTCCGTAGGAGGCTGTCATATGTTCGAAGAAATCGCGGAAACCGCCAAAGCTCTTGCCGATGCCGATGCTGGCTGGGTCGACCGCCGGGATAGTGCCCAGAAACTGGGCGACATCGCGGCCAAAGCACTCGACGCGTTGCGACAGTTCGAGGATGAACTCGACGTCGATGTCCATCGCGCGGTGGATGACGCCCTTGCGAATGCGAGCGGAGCGTTGGCCGGGGTCGAGCCGGTCCGCCAATCGAAACACTACACGTTGGAAGAATTGGCGATGAGCTGCCAGCGCGACGACAATCGCGTAGTCGCGCCGCACGAAGACGGCTTTGTGGTGCAAGTTGATTTAAAGAGTGGCCGACATCAAGCCGTGTTCATCATGCCCCACACATTGAGGGATGGTGCGGAGTTGATTCGTGTGTTCACGAAATGCGGTGCGCCTTCGGATCAATCGGCCGAATGGGCATTGCGCGCAAACATGAAATTGTCTCAGGGCGCGTTGGCAATTGAAAAGAACGAAGGCGAAAAAGAATTCGTCCTGATCAACTGTTTCCTCGCCACGGAACTGACGCCCGCTGAGATTAAAGACGCCGTGAAGCGAATCGCTTTCTACGGAGATTGGGTAGAAACAAAACTCTCGGACTTGGATGAATTCTAATGAGTGATCAAACTTCGTTAATAGCAAAAATTAAAGCGGGCGCATGCGTGGGCGCGGTCCTAGGCGATGTCGATCTATCGGGTTGTGACTTGTCCGGGGTAGACTTGACGGAGGCGCGATTGTCCGGTGCGAATTTGGAGGGGGCAAACCTTTCGGGCGCGACGTTGCGTGCGACGATGTTCGATGGAGCAAATCTGCGGAATGCGAACTTGACGGGTGCAGATCTGGAATTTGCAGTCCTTGGCGCCGCGGACGTCTCGGGTGCGAATTTCAGCGATGCAAACCTACAACGCTCAAATCTAGTCGGCACGAAGGGGCATGGCACGATATTTTCCGGCGCAAAATTCTACTATTCGAGGCCGGGCAATGCTGATTTCGAAGGCGCAAATTTTTCGGGCGCGGACATTACCCGCGCGATATTCCGCAAAGCAAATCTCAAGAACGCGAACCTTGCCAACACCACCGGCGACGCGAATTATGACCGCGCGAATCTGGAAGGCGTACAACAATGATCGTCAAACAGTTCATGTTGAATGTGATTGAAGCGAATGCGTTCGTGTGTACCTGTGAAGAGACGCGTGAGACGATGTTGGTGGATGCGGGGGAGTGGAATCCGGCGATTCCCGCCTATCTGGAAGCGGAAGAACTCACGTTGGCCAAGGTTTTCATTACACATAATCACGCCGATCACACCGCAGGTTTGCCCCAGATTCTCAAGGAATACGATGTCCCGGTAATCGCCAGCATTCCCGTCGTCGAGGGAATTGACACACAAGTTGTCGGCGAAGGAGACACCGTCGAAGTTGGTCACGACGTCGGCCGCATTGTGCGCACCCCGGGCCATACACCGGAAGGCGTCAGCCTTATTTTTCACGACACCGTCTTCGCAGGCGACGCGCTATTT
>JAJDAB010000694.1 GCA_029262095.1 Candidatus Hydrogenedentota bacterium | reverse complement strand
ATGCATAACTACAATAGCGAGATTTGCAGGTGCTGAGATATTTGATTCGTTTTGCCTGTCCCACAGTTTCGTACTCGTCTGGAATTTGTTGTCACAATCGATTTCGACGAGCTCCTGGTCGACTGCCAACGGAATAATTGGATAGTGTTGACGTTGGTCGGGGAACTTGCGTAGATACTTGCTTAACGCTTCAAGCAACTGCACAGTTGCCATATTAATAATAGTAACGTTACGACGTTTTACACGGGGCACGACTAAGACCTTCAAAAGATTTGCCGGGTCGATAGATGCAAAATCCGTCAATTCCTGCATCCAATAAATATCATAGCCGGTTGATTCAAATTTCTGGGAGACATCAACCAGTGATCCGAAAGAGCCTGACGGGTTCAGTGCTAGGAATATCGGGAAGCCATTTGGGACGACATCCAGTATGTGTTCCATGTAGTCAATTTCTTTAGCGCCTACATCAATACACAATACAAAGTCATCGTTTTGGAGCTTGCGCAGAATATGTGGCAGGGAGCGAAGAGGAATGACAAGGGCACGAATGCTCCCTTCATACGCCCAATTCCTTTTTCCGCTTGGTTGGCGCTCTAGCTTTGCGAGATGAAGGAGAACTAATGCGGACCCCTTAGGAACCAACATCATTGATTCCCACCTGAGAATCCTGTCCTCTGGCGTGTCATTCGTAAAAATCCGACAATAACACCCGAAACCAGACCTCCCGCTTATGTTTTCCGCGATCTGACTGAGATAATCGACGGCTTCATTGCCCTGTGCAAAGGCATGGACCGGAAACCGAGGCGTGTTGACGATTTCCTGGCTATACATCCGCCGAAGGTATTGGACATAATCCTCCGACTTTTCATGGAGAACTGGCAACTCGTCGCGAGAATGAGAAAAAGGAATGTCTGGAAAGCACCGCGCTATCTCATGTTCAACGTGGTCTCCGAATAAAGGATATACATCAGGATCGGTCGAGCGCATCTTCTCTATGCACGATTCGAATACTGGAATGCACAATCGAATAAGTCTTTTCGACAGGACCTTGTCGGATTCCAGCGACTTGAGCACCGCTGCCCAACGACGATTTGGCGGGGAACGAAGAATTTCGGTATTTATATGCTCAAGAAACTCTTCAATCTCAAGGTGGGTGTAATTCTTATAGATTGGCAGATTAAGGCTGAATCTCGAAACATCTGTGAGAAAGCAAGAGCGCAGTCTGTCAGTATCTTCTTCAGAGTAGTTGGGAAGGCCATTCTCAGAGCAAACAATCTTTTCAACACTAGCCGCGATTTCGAACGCTTCGATATAGAGTGGGTCAGTTTGTCGAAGGTAATCTTTGAATTCTTGGATGGAAGTATCTCCTTTCACGTAAAGATATTCAGCATAGGTCGCGACTCCTTCCTGCACTATATTCACGGACCGAAACACTTCTTCGGAAACCTCGTTTATCCTTGTTCGAAAGTTTGGGTAATCATTCGGAACGATCTTGAGAAACCGGATGAGCCTTCCCACAACACTGTTTTCCGCCAACGATTGGTGCGCAAGCTCATGTACGGCTACTCGGTCGTAATCTCGCGAGCCAGAAGAGGGAGTAATTCTCGGCGGGTTTAAATAGTCGTAGAAACCAAGTAGCTCGTCAAAGTGTTTCAATTTTAAGTCTCGCGATTGTTAGGGATTCAAACATTGGGCATGGCTAGGATTTCGACCTCGTCCAACAGCTGGATTTCCCCCTTGTCGTTTATAGTTATCGCCTTCATTTCCTGGAGTTCCTTTAGCGCGACTCGAAATTCGGGTTCGCTAAGGTCTTGGCAAAATGGACGTAGGTTAGATAAGGACTGAGCCAAGTCGAATGCTGAACTCAAAGATGGAGCGACATTTGTTTCCTCTTGTAGTCTGTATATCGACAATATGGTTACCGCATGAACTTTATCCAGATTGATTTCTACGAGCTGTCTCGCGCTTAGAAGAATCTTAAGCGCTGCTGGCAAGAATAAGACTGGAATTTGGTAGGCTACGTAGCCTTCCAGGGTAAGCTCGCACAGAGTTCGCAATAATTTCCTGATGTCGAGAAAAGCGTTCAAGGATTTCACGCTTCTCCCTTTTCCCGTGTCTCTATCAAGCAAGATCAGTTCATGTAGGTCATTGCGCACTGGTGCTCGAATAGAGCTTAGTAGAATGCTTTTTGCCGGCGTCTGCAATTCCTCTGGAAGTTGTCGAACGGTGTCGTTTGAGAGTTGAATCCACACTCTATCGTCCACTTCGAGTCTCCGACTATGATGAACACGTAAGGAAGATCTCGCACGTGTAGCAATTTACTTCGAAAAAGGCTGCACGTGCGCACCATCCCGCCTGTAAGCCTAGGATGTACATCGCCAAACGTCCAGACACGTACACACTATACATCATCAATCTGACTATCGTAGGGCATCAGCCCTGCGTAGTGCTTCCGAATCACACTCTCGGAGTTGCCCATCCACGCTGCAACAATTCCAGCAGGACGGCCCCGTGCTATATGAATGCTTCCAAACGTCCGTCTCAATCTCTGGAACGGGTCATTGGTCGTCAGGCCAGCATCTTTCAGTAAAGTAGTAAGAGCCTTTCGAGGGTCGTATCTATATCTGTGCTTTCCGCCATTTGGCACGTTGCTTTCAAATACGTATCCAGATTCCTCAGCATAAGGAGCCATGGCTTCATAGATGACACGAGGCATCGGAATGTTTCGTTCTTGATGCGTCTTTATCTTGAAGTCCTCATGAGCAACGATTTTGATAAGTGGCTTTTTTGAATTCCAGTCGAAGCACAAGTCCCATTTCAAATAGACAAGCTCTTTTCTTCGCAGTCCTGCATATCCCAAGAGCAGAACAATCCAATGCAGACATCTGTCTCGTTCCTCAGCTAGCGAAACAAGTCGCTCAAGCTCTTCTTTGGAATGGCTATCTCTTACCTTCTGAGTGACAGGGTATCTTTCTACACCGATTACAGGATTAGTTCCTGTATACCAGCCTTCCTTGATAGCTCGATTGTAAATAGCCTGAATGTCTTTAAGGCCATTATTAACTGTCTGATTGCCGTTGCCTTCTTGTTTCCTGTGCTTCTTGAATTGTTCGATGTTTTCCTTGCCAATATCTCCCAATCTTCTTGCTTTCGTGAACTCAAGCAGTTGATTCCAAAACATCTCGTGCGTTTCAAGCGTTCTAGGCTCTCTATGTTCTTGCATCCATGCCTTGTGTTTTTCCCAATGCTCCTGGCAGGTAGGATTCTTCTTTTTTGTAGCTCGATAGTCAGAGTCAGAAAGTCTGACATCCCAGTTTCTTTTCTTGGCCTCTGCTTCTCTTTTGTTTGTTAGACGTAGTGAGAACCGATGTGGTCGGCCATTCCAGAAGCCGTAGTACCACCAGGTTCCCTTTTTACCTCTCTGTCGAATCTCGCTACCCATGACTTAAACCTGCACAAAAAATGCACACATTCCAAATCAAGAAAATCGGGAAGGAGTTGAAAAGGTAGAAACACCCTATAGAATAAGGGTGAAAGTGGTGGGCGGTACTGGATTCGAACCAGTGACCCCCTGCGTGTAAGGCAGGTGCTCTAACCAACTGAGCTAACCGCCCGCGGAAAGGCCCGGAAGAATAGCATGTAGAAACGCGGGCTCACAATGCGCACGGGACCGGCGACCGCGCGGGGTTTGCCCGGCTGCGGATGCGTATGGTAGCCTTTCCAGTTGATAGAAAGCCAGTATTGGCGGCGTTTCCGGCGCGTTTCCGCGAACTCCGCCCCACCGAATTAGTCACGGAGCACCAATGGCCACTCACATATTACGCAGGCATCGTAAAGCCATCATGTTGGCGATTATCGTTCCGCTCTCGGCGGCGTTCGTTTATTGGGGTACCCCGCTCGGTAATGGTGGCGGTCCCGGCGATATCCCGGTCAACACCATCGCGACGGCGGCCGGCGCCGATATCACGGTCGAGGACTATATGCAGGCGTTGGCTAACGAACGTGAACGTCAATCGCTCAACGGCCAACAAGTGACGGTAGACCAACTCATCCAATCGGGCGCTGCACGGAATGTGTTGCAAGGCCTCATCGACCGCGAGCTTTTGCGTGCTGCGGCCGACAGCACCGGATATACGTTCGACCGGAAAATGTTGGCGGACCAGTTGAAGAAGGATCCCTATTTTCAAAATGAAGACGGGTCGTTTCATGCCGACCGTTGGAATGAACTCGTCGAGAACGGCGTCAATGGCGGTTGGGAACAACAATACAATCGCATCGCTACGGATATGCGCTTCAATTTGTATATCCAGCGCGTGCTAGCATCTGCTCGCGTGCTCGAGCCTGAAGTGCGCGACCAATTCAAACAGGGTTACGAACTACAGAACACGCGCGTCACACTCAAACAAGCGGCCATCGAACCGGAAATCGTTCCGACCGAGGAAGAAATCCGGGCGCGCTACGATGAAGACCCATCGCTCTATGAAAAACCGGAAGAGCGCACAATCGAGTTTGTTTCCTGGTCGTTGCAACCGCCGGAACCGGAAGAGGCGGCCGCCATTGTACAACGCGCTCGCGACGGAGAATCGTTTGAAACCTTGGTCGAAGCGTTTTCACAAGGCCCGTTCAAAGACGCTGCTGGCGATCTCGGCTGGATCACGCGCGCGCTGACTACACCGGAGCATCAACTCGTCCTTTTCGACATGGAAGTTGGCGGGGTTAGCGATGTTATCAGTGGCCCGAACGGGTACTACGTTTTCAAACTCGAGGAAAAACGCGAGAGCGAAGTGACCGGCGCACTGGATGTACGTGCACGCCAAATTTTCTTGAACCCGCAGCTCGACGAGGAAACGCGCGCCGCGATTACCGCTGAAGCCGAAGCCGTGGCGGAGAAAGTCGCCGAAGGCGGTTCATTCTCTGATCTCGACATTGAACTCGAGCCACGTATGGCGGGACCCATTTCGATCGAAACGACCGATCTCGACAACGTCCCGTCGGAGGACTATTTCACTGTCCGCGGCGCGATTTTGCCGCTGGCTGCGGAGGAATATACCGATGTGGTCACGGGTATGCGTAACCTGTACGTTGCACGCGTTGCTGAACTGAAACCGGCTGAACCGCGTGCATTCGAAGTGGTGCGCGATGAAGTCGCCGAAGATGTCACCGGCCTCAAACGACGGTCGCCCGAACACGTCGCGTCGCGCACGGAACTCGCCAACGAAATTGGGGGAAAAGCGAAGTCATTCGACGAAATTCGCGCGCAATATCCTGACCTGCCAATCGAAGTGAAAACCCTTCCCGAATTCTCTGCCATGGATTACGATTTTCAATCCGGCCCACCCTGGCAAGCCGGCTCCGTGATACTAGCGGTCGCCGATGCCGAGCTGGGGGAATTGGTCGGCCCGATCAACGATTTCCTAGGTACGCCGCACTTCGTCGAATTGCTTGCGCGTACCACGCCGGAAGAAGGCGCGTGGGAGGCTGAGTGGGATACGCAGGAAGAAGCGATCCTCGGACAACAACGGTTCGCCTTGGAGCAGGAACGGCTCGAAGACTACATGATGCATCTGCGAAACCAAGGCAATTGGACGTTAGACGAAGCCATATTCGCAGAACTCTTGGCCGCAACGACGCCAACTGCTGTTGAGACACCCGACACGCAAGCGCCGATTGAGTTGCCGCCCATGGAACTCGAGTTGACCGACCCCCCTGTCGACGAATCCGGAGACGCTGCAGAAACAACCGCGAC
>JAJDAB010000693.1 GCA_029262095.1 Candidatus Hydrogenedentota bacterium | reverse complement strand
AGGGTTATGTGGATTTCAATATCAGGGCTTTGGATCCGGGCGTTGCCACTACGATCAACGAATTCCATCCTCCTAAATCGGAAGACGAGGCCGAGCCTTAGTGAAATATTCGGCCCGAAACTATAATAAGACTCGACCCGGTTGGCTATATGTCAGCCGGGTTTCTTATGTCGCTCAAGCATTTCTCACTCTCAGGAATCGCCGCGTCCACAGTCCGTTGACGCGTGACCGCGCGTATTCGCAAACTGACCTTTCATACCTGCGAATTGGAAAAGGGTAGACTACACTTTTGCTACCCTTTTTAGACCCGTTTTCTGAACATCCTTGCAGTGTTTGCAATCGCTCGAATCTTAGAATACCCTTGAAAACAAAGGGTTATGCCAAGATTCGTTAGGCGCAGATCGTCTTTGACATGCAGGAGGTCACTGGTTCAAGTCCAGTATCGCCCACCATTCTTCGTTCGGAGACGGAGTCCCTTCAGCGTCTCTGATCTAGTTTTCGACGGGTATGCCCGCGGTCTTTTCCCCTGTTCGTTCACGCCAGGCTTGTTCGAGTTCATACCCGGGGGTGCTCCGGCCGCGATAGCGGACATCCCAATCGCTCGATGAGGCGCCAATCGCGCGGATGATCAACTTCTCCGTTGTTTCCGAGGGTTCGCGATTATTGATTCGTCGCTACTCATTTGCTTAGGCTTGGACATACCCGGCACAGTATCGTGCACTATTGCCCTCGCCCCTAGATTCGCTCAATGAGTGTCTAACAGGAGACGGTATTATGGACCACAGAACCTGGGAACGTTGGAACAACCGGTGGGAGTGGACTCGTAAATGCGTCCTGCGAAAGGGGTGTGAAGACTTCAAGATCGAAATATCGGACCCAATTCCCATGGAGTCGGTTGAGCGCTTCGAGAACGAGACAGGCCTGGCTCTTCCCGAGGATTACAAGATTGCCGTGACCCAATTCGGGAGCTCTGTGGAGTTTGATTGGTATCTCAAGAAAGACTGTCCCGATAGGTTGCCTGAGGACCATCCGAAGGTCCAGGCCCAGCTGGCGCTGTATTATGAAGCGATGGGCCCGGAGGATTTTGAGGAAGTTCGAAAGGTCCTTCTAGAAGAAATTAGCAAAAAAGGCGAATGGATAGAGCCGCCGACGGAGAATTCCATCTCATTCGGAGGAACCGGCGCCGGGCCGATGTGGGAATCGGAGCGCGATCCGCTGAAGTCCTATCGGTTATTACAGCAAGCGATCCGAGACATGAACCCTGACAACGAGATGTCGGAGGCGGACCTAAGAGAATGCGAGGGCTTTTATCCCATTATGGGGCTGGGCGACGGAGATACGGTCGCCATGGACCTCAAGTCTAATCCCACGCGAATCCTCCATCTCGATCACGAAGGCAGCTATCTCGGCGATGCCATTAGACAGATCGATCGCGGTTTCGAGGGGTTTATGACGCGCTTTTCCAGGCTCGGGTGTCCCGGCCCTGATAGCGGCCATTTCATGAAGTTTGTAAGTAAGCGGCGAAAGGTGCTGGACCTCTGGGGCATGAATTCGAGGGAGTGGGTTGGTTGGTTCGAAAGCCGCAACTTTCTATTTTGGTACTTGCCCATTCCCTGATAACACGATAGCGTCTTCGTGCCAGAGAAATTGTGGCTATTTGAAGCTTACACAAGCGTACAAATCCTTACAGATACTTAACGCCGATCTCGGTAATCGCCTTCTTTCACTAACAGATACGAACAGGGACTTGCACAGACTTTCAGATGAATTTTGCTCGACATCCAGCAGGTCACTGGTTCAAGTCCAGTATCGCCCACCATTTTTGTTCTCCACACCTTGAGTACTGGTCAACTCTCGCGTCGATGGCAATGCCTCCAAGCGAGCCATCTCGGCGAAAGTATCCAGGTATACTCGCAGAATGTCTCGATATCGAACGGCTCCGCTTCCGTCTCCCCACATGCCCGGCGGCATCCCGTACATCATCGCGAATGATGTAGCGGAACGCTTCAGCTTCTACGGCATGAAAGCGATTCTTGTCGTTTTCATGACGCAGTACTTGCTATCCAGTGACGGGGAACTCAGTACATTTTCCGATGAAAATGCAAAGTCCATCTTCCATTTGTTTGCCGCGACCGCCTACTTTCTTCCCATAATCGGCGCGATCGCGGCCGACGCATTTTTGGGAAAGTATCGGACGATTATCCTCCTGTCGATCGTCTACTGTGGTGGGCATCTGGCGCTTGCGGTTGACGACACGAAGACCGGTCTCTTTCTAGGCCTCACGCTGATTGCGGTCGGTTCCGGCGGCATCAAACCGTGTGTCGCGTCGCATGTCGGCGATCAGTTCGGAAAGTCCAACCAACACCTGCTGTCGCGCGCGTTCTCCTGGTACTACCTCGGAATCAACATCGGTTCCGCCACGTCTTCGCTACTCACGCCCTGGCTACTAGAGCACTACGGCCCGTCCGTAGCGTTCGGCGTTCCGGGCGCATTCATGCTGGCCGCAACCATTACCTTTTGGGTTGGCCGAAATAAGTACGTCCATATTCAGCCAACCGGAATGGCATACATCCGGGATATCACGGGCCCGGACGGCAAGCGCATCGTTAAGCGATTGGCACTCATGTATGTGTTTGTCGCGGCGTTTTGGTCTTTGTTTGATCAGATGGGCAGTACGTGGGTCTTGCAAGCGGAACACATGGATAAGAATATCTTCGGCTACGAGCTGCTCTCCTCTCAAATTCAATCGGTCAATCCGTTTCTGATAATCGTACTCATTCCGATATTTACCTACATTATCTATCCGTTTGTTGGTCGATTCATTCTTTTAACGTCCATGGGCAAGATGACGGTGGGCATGTTCTTTGCCGCAACGCCCTTCCTCGTTACTGCGTGGTGCGAAAGCCGCATCCAAAGTGGCGTCACGCCTCATATCGCATGGCAACTTCTCGCCTACTTGATGCTTACCGTCGCCGAAATGATGGTTGCCATCACGTGCATGGAGTATTCGTATACCCAAGCGCCCAAACGAATGAAATCGCTTGTCATGTCTCTTTTCTATCTATCGATTTCCATGGGCAATCTCTTCACCGCCGGCGTCAATCAATTCATTCAGAATGCGGATGGAACAACGAAGCTCGACGACGCCGCGTATCACCTTTTTTTCGCGGGGTTCATGGGCACGACTGCAATACTCTTCGCAGTCTACGCCCACTTCTACAAAGAAGAATTCATCGTCCAGGACGAAGTCGAGGGTTAGAGGCGGCGAATTCTTTTTGCGATGTATACCGATCGTTGCACGACGGCAAAACATCCCCCTTAGTCCCCCTTCGAAGGGGGATCAAGGGGGATGTTGCGCGCCAGTATCGATTTCGTGCACGGCAGATAATTTCGAAGCAGTCTACATGAGCTACGATAAATCGCTATAGCTACATGGTCGGACGGCTTGGCATCTGATATTCTGCGTGGACTTCACGGGAGATTCGTCAATATGACTAATGAGCTCATAAACGCAACTGCATATTCTTACACGAAGAGCGAAGCGTTGTTTGCACGCGCGAGCAAAGTGATTCCGAACGGAATTTACGGTCACTTCAATCCGGTCACTCAAAAACCGGCCGGAACCTATCCGCATTATTCTGAACGTGCAAGCGGTGCCCGGTTCTGGGATGTCGACGGGAACGAATACGTTGACTACATGTGTGCCTATGGCCCGATGATCTTGGGTTACGGCAATTCCATCGTCGATGAAGCCTTTCAAAAACAGGTCGCACTTGCCGACACGTGCACGCTGGCCTCTCCCGTTATGATCGATCTCGCCGAGTACATGGTTAATATGATTCCTGCCGCGGACTGGGCGTATTTCGCGAAGAACGGTGCCGACGCGACGAATCTCGCCGTATTGATCGCACGCGCTGCGACCGGTCGCAAAAAGACAATCGCCATTGGCGATGGATACCATGGGTCTTCGCCGTGGATGTTGGCCAAAGGACGGGCGGGCGTCATCGAAGACGATCACGCCAATGTGATTCGAATTCCTTGGAACGATGTCCCGGCTCTGGAGGCTGCGTTGGATGAACATTCCGGCAATATCGCCGCGTTCATTAGTTCCCCCTATCATCACCCGGCGTTCGCGGACAACGAAATGCCAGCAGACGGATTTTGGGACAACGTCCACAAATTGCTGAAACGCCATGATGTCGTATCCATATGCGACGACGTGCGCGCGGGATTCCGAATCGATATGCGCGGGTCCAACGAATACTTCGGGTACACGCCGGACCTCATTTGCTATTGCAAAGCTATCGCAAACGGGTATCCCATTTCCGCATTGGTCGGCTCAGACAGCTTGAAAGATGCCGCAAGCGCGATTTTTCAGACCGGGAGCTTTTGGTTTTCGGCTGGCCCGATGGCGGCCGCCCTCGCGTGCCTCAAAGAACTCAATCGTATTGATGCACCTGCGCTCATTATGAGCACCGGAAAGAAAGTGTTCGATGGTATGGTGGACATCGCCAAGACGCACGGGCATGAGCTCATCGTTACGGGTATGCCCTCGATGCCATATATGCGAACGGTGCATGAAGATGGCATCGCGTTTCATCAGGCGTTGTGCGGAGAATGTACACGGCGCGGACTGTTTCTAACGTCACACCATAACCTGTTTGTATCGGCAGCACACACGGACGAAGACGTGCAACGAACGTTAGACATCTTCGAAGATGCTTTTAAGGCGTTGACCTCGTAATACAATCGTGCGACACACTCTCCCGGAGGACCTATGAACGAATTGTTAACGCAGTCTTTGGTTGATCTGACCGAGTCCATCAAAACGCGGAAAGTTTCGCCGGTCGAACTCATGGAAATCGTGCTCGCCCGAATCGAAGAGGCGAATAGCGATTTAAACGCAGTCGTCGCCATGCACGATACGGACAAGCTGATGGCCGATGCGGCAGTGGCCGAAAAGCGGGTGATGGATGGTGAGGCTCGGCCGCTGGAAGGGATTCCTCTGGGCGTGAAGGATTTGGAAGATGCCGAGGGTTTGACCAATACGATGGGATCCCTCGCGTATCGCGACAACGTTTCCACGCACGATTCCGATCAGGTGGCACGCCTTCGAGACGCGGGAGCCATCGTCCTTGGTAAAACAAACGCACCCGAGTTCGGTTATACGGCAATTACGAAGAACCTGGTATACGGCGCAACTCGTTCACCCTGGGATTTGGAACGCACGTCGGGGGGTTCTAGTGGCGGCTCGTCCGCGGCGCTGGCGGGTTGCGTGCTTCCGTTGGTGACCGGGAGTGACGGAGGCGGATCCGTTCGAATCCCGGCCAGTTTCTCGGGCACGTTCGGCCTCAAGCCCTCATTCGGGCGCGTTTCAAACGGACCAAGAACGCATTGGTCCTATAACGATACCGTTTGCAATGGCCCCATCACGAAAACCGTCGCAGACGCGGCCCTATTCATGGACCAAGTTGCGGGCCCTTCGCCCAGCGATCCGAATACATTGCCGCATCCGGGTTTGTCTTATGCGGAAATCGCGCAGAAACCGTTGGATGGTCCGTTGCGTATCGGCTATTCGCCGGACTTAGGCTACGCCGTCGTGCAATCGGATATTGCAGAGGCCATCGAAGAAAGCGTGAAAATGTTCGAAACGCTTGGCCACAAAGTGGAAGTCGTCACGGGTGGCCCGCCTGCGATGGGCGCCGAATGGGGTCGAACGGGATCATTTGAAATCGCGGGCCGGATCCATCCGCTCATCGATGAGGATGAAGGAAAGTTCGGGCGCTCATTTCTCTCAGGCGTGAAAACCGCGTGGGAGATGACGCCAGAATGGTGGGGCGAAGCCGCGCGAAAGCGCGAGCAAGTGAATACTTGGTGCACGGAAGTGTTCGAGAATTATGATTTGCTCGTCACGCCGACAGTCCCGTATGACCCGCCCCCGGCCAAAGGCCCATTCCCAGATGAAATCGAAGGCCGGAAGCTGGTGCAGCCTGGCGTTGCAGCATTCACGATACCGTTCAATGTTTCATGGCACCCGGCTGCAACCGTTCGAGTTGGCCTGTCCAAACTCGGCCTGCCCATCGGCATGCAAATCGTCGGTCCGCGACACCGCGATGACCTTGTATTACAAGCGGCGCAAAGCATCGAGCGCGAACGCCCGTGGCATCCGCATTGGCCAACAACATGGAAGTCAATCGGTTGAGAACCGCACGCTTCTGCACCTCTATCGGCTTCTGCTCAACGGTTATCGTGTTCTCCAACATCGCCGGGGCCGAGCGGCCTGTACCGCCCGTACGTGACCCGCAAACACCGGGCTACGTCGAAGCCACGGAGCTTCCGGACGGCACCGTCTCGCCTGTGGATGTCGATGGCAATTTCATCATCGGCCCGACGCACAATCCCGCGCCCGAGACGTTGGTTCGGGAGGACGTGCCTAAAGGCGTGGTGCACGAACTCACCATGCAGTCAACCGACAGCACGATTTACCCCGGCATCGCGCGAAAGAAGGGCACCTTTGGCGCCGTTGACCCGGACAACCCCGCAAGACTGATTGTAGACACGAGCCATCCATCGCCTTATACGCGCAAGGTCGAGGTGTATGTTCCCCAGCAGTACGTTCCTGGCACGGCCGCACCCTTCATTGTTGGTGCCGACGGCCCAAACCGCTTGCTATTCACTACGCTTGAAAACCTAATTGCGGAAGGCCGCGTGCCCGTGATGATTGCAATCTCGATCGGCAATGGCGGCGGCGACGCCCAGGGAAGTCAACGCGGTCTGGAATACGACACCATGTCCGGCGTGTACGCATCATTTGTGGAAACCGAGGTGTTGCCATTCGTTGAAGCGCAGTGCAACGTCGAACTGACGAATGATCCAGAAGGCCGCGCGACCATGGGGTGCAGTTCCGGCGGGGCGTGCGCAATGATCATGGCGTGGTATCGGCCGGACCTTTACCGCCGAGTACTATCCTTTTCCGGCACGTTCGTGAATCAGCAATGGCCCTACAACCCGGAGACACACGGCGGCGCGTGGCGTTTTCACGAGGACATCATCCCGAACAGCGCGGCAAAACCGCTACGCATCTGGATGCATGTCGGCGACCAGGATCTGATGAACCCCAATGTGATGCGCGACGGGATGCACGATTGGGTTCTCGCGAACGAGCGAATGGCTCGTGTACTCGCGGCCAAAGATTACATCTATCAGTTTGTCTTTGCGCGTAACGCAAAGCACTGCGACGGCAGCGTAAAACGTCAATTGCTGCCGCAAGCGCTCGAATACATTTGGCAGGGGTATCCCGTTAGGACGGCGAACCAATAGCCGGTACGCCACAGTTCGTTAGCCGATTTGAAAATATCTATACTCTGGGACAAGCGATCCATAAAAGGAAGCCAGTCGATGAAAAAGCCACTACTGCTAACCATAGTCGCACTCGCCATGATGTCAGACCATGCGTTCGGCGCGGAGGCGTCTATCCCTCTGTTCAACGGCAAAGACTTGGATGGATGGCACGCGGACATCCCGGCAAAGGACACCGACGCCAACGTAGCGAACGCTTTCATTGTGCGCGATGGGAACCTCGTCAGCCTGGGCGACCCGAGAGGACACCTCATCACGGACGATAGCCATGAGAATTACCGGCTTGAAGTTGAATACCGTTTTGCCGGTGAGCCCGGTAACTGTGGCGTGCTGGTTCACGCTTCCACGCCCAGAGCCCTCTATAAGATGTTCCCGAAATCCATTGAAGTGCAATTGAATCATTTGCATGCGGGTGATTTCTGGTGTATTGCCCTAGACATCAGCGTACCGGACATGGAAAAGCGGCGCGGCCCGAAGAACGAGTGGGGCGTCGACGGGGACAAGAAGCGCCGCATACTGAACCTTACCGATGGATCTGAAAAGGCATTGGGTGAGTGGAATCGGATGCAGATCGAATGTGTCGGCGACGAAGTGAAAGTATGGGTCAATGGTGACCTCGTCAATCACGGTTTTGACTGCGAAGCGACTGAAGGTCAGATTGCGATACAAGCAGAAGGATCCGAAGTCGAGTTTCGGAAACTAATCCTGACACCCATCGCTGAATTGAGTCCTTCAACGGAGTCAGAATAGGTCTCTGAACGCGACTCGTTAGCCTATTGCCTATCAATGCTCGCCGGGCAAAACGCCACTGTGGGCGACGATAAATTCGACTATCCGTGCTGGATCCGCAAGGCTGTGCGGATGATGCCCGATTCCCAGTTTCGAGATCACCGTGATGTCACCACCGAGTTTGCGATAGCGCTCCTCCAGTATTGCGGTGTTTTCGGCTACAGGCACGATTTCATCATCCGCGCCGACGACGTGCATCAAGGCTACGCCTGCCTTCGCCAAGGGTTCGAGGTTGTCAATCGGGTTGCCGGTAAATTTGAGCGCTTGCGCCTCGGTAAGCCCGTAGACCTTTAGGCATTGTTCCCAGTCCCCGGTCGATCCCTTTCCGATTCCAAAACCACCAGGCCAGCTCTTGATATCAAGGACTGGCGCATCGGCGTAAATGCAGGCGACCTTCCCCGGATTCGCGATGGCCCAATTGTAGATGACAAGCCCTCCACGGCTCATGCCTTCGAGCACGGGTTTGTCTCCAAAACCATATTGCGACGTAACGTGTTCATAGAATTCGTTCCAGTAGGTCACGGCGTCCGGACTTCCAAACAAAGCCCCGACATCCATGTAGGCAACATGAAATCCGCGTTCGAGCAACGCCAAATCGGTTTGCGGTTCATGGCCCCAAAATCGCGCCCGCCAGATCCAGGGTTTGCCGACCGCCGATGTTTCTGGACAAACAACTTTACAAACACGACCAGCCACTTCGAACTCGTGAAGCGCAAAGCCATTCCAAACCGATCGTTCTCCTGGCAACCCGCAGTCATCTGCATTGGCAGCGAAACTAAGAGAGAGACCTATGATCGTGAGCAGTAAACTGACGCATTTCATATTGAAGTTTTCGCCTATGTTGAATAACAAGGGTATTGTAGAATTCAAGTTCGCCGGTTGTACAATGCAACGCCGATTTCCATTGATCTAATCGGAGTGAGGAGAATCATCTTGAATAGACACTCGGCCACGGTTCTTATGGTTGCGCTGCTGGTCTCGGCGCTCCCCACAAATTTCGCCGAAGCGGACGACAAAACGAAAATTGTCTTCGTTGCTGGCAAGCAAAGTCACGGCTGGGGCGCTCACGAACACAGAGCCGGTTGCATGTTGTTGGCCGATCGTTTGAACAAGAACATGCCCAACGTCGAAGCGATTGTATCGACCGGAGGATGGCCGGAAGACAACGGCATCTTCGAGAACGCAGCCGCGGTCGTAATTTATTGCGATGGCTACGAAAACCACCCTCTAAAACCTCATCTCGATTTTTTCGATGACCTCGTTGAGAAAGGTGTCGGGCTGGTAACCATTCATTGGGCGACGGAAGTCGAACGCGGCCCAATGGCCGAGAAATTTCTCGAGTGGCAAGGCGGGTTCTGCGACCTCCATTGGTCGGTAAATCCCCACTGGAAAGCGAATTACAAATCGTTGCCCAACCATCCAATTACCAACGGGGTCAAACCATTTGAGGTCCAGGATGAATGGTATTACCACATGCGGTTTGCCAATGAAATGAAAGGGGTCACCCCCATTCTCACCGCACTACCGCCGGAGACCACCTTGTCTCGACCGGATGGCCCCCGCAGCGGAAATTCCGATGTACGAAGCGCAATCGCCAACGGAGAGGCCCAACACACCGCCTGGGCGTTTCAACGGACGGACGGTGGCCGCGGGTTCGGTTTTACGGGTGCCCATTTTCACAGGAACTGGGCGCATGATGACTTCCGAAAACTCATGTTGAACGCGATTTGCTGGACCGCCCAAATTCCAGTGCCTGTCGGAGGAGTACCTTCCGAAACGCCGAGTCCCGAGGAAATGGACGCGAATCAAGACGAGCGCAATCCGGAAACGAAGAACCAAAATGTGGAGAATTAGCTGAAAGGCAGCAATTCGACGCGCATGGATATTTCCCTGTAGGATGCGTGTTTCGCGGGCGAAAAATGTGGAAGGGGTGTGCCTTGAACAACCGAAAACTTTTGATTGCAAGCTTTTTGACGATCCTGGTCGCCGGTGTCGGTACGGCGGTGCGTGGTGGACTGCTCCTAGAGTGGAGCAACGAGTTTGGCTTCACCCAAACGGAACTGGGTCAAATTACGGGTGGCGGTTTTGCGGGTTTTGGTTGTGTCATTCTAATCGCCAGCCTGTTCCTGGATAAGTTTGGGTACAAACCCTTTCTACTGTTGGCTGGTGCGTTACACATCATTTCCTTGGCCTTGACCGTATCAGCGACATACGCGTTCAACGGCAGCGTAGATACCGATCCGGAAGCAGCCAAGTCTGCAGCTTATTTTTGCCTCTTTTGGGGCATATTTCTCTTCGCCATTGCGAACGGCATTTGTGAAGCCGTTGTCAATCCGCTGATCGCAACGGTCTATTCGAAAGAAAAGACCCACTACTTGAACATCCTTCATGCGGGGTGGCCCGGCGGCTTGATCGTCGGCTCCCTTCTCGGGTTGGTCTTGATTGGCCGGGTCCGTTGGGAGTTCGTACTCGGGCTGTACCTGATCCCAACACTCATCTACCTCTTCATGATTCTCAAGGAGAAGTTTCCGGAATCGGAAGCCACTGCGGCGGGCGTTTCATTCGTCGACATGCTCAAAGAATTCGCGGCGCCGATGTTGCTCTTTCTCCTCGCCTTGCACGCGTGCATCGGCTACGTAGAGTTGGGTACGGACGCCTGGATCGTGAATATCATGGACAACGCACTCGGCGGTCGAGGCCTCTTTATTCTCTTATACACGTCGACCTTAATGTTCGTCCTACGATTCTTCGCAGGGCCAATCGTACATCGCATCAATCCGCTAGGCCTGCTCTTCGTCAGTGCCGTGCTCGCGCTAATCGGACTTTACTCACTCGGTACGTTCTCGACGCTAGTAGCTATTATGGTTGCTGCCACAATCTACGGAACCGGAAAAACGTTCTTCTGGCCCACAATGTTGGGCGTGGTATCCGAACGTTTCCCCCGAGGCGGCGCACTTACGCTAGGTGCGATTGGTGGAGCAGGGATGTTATCGGCTGGATTTCTAGGCGGGCCTGGAATCGGCTATACACAAGACCGGTTCGCCTCGGAGCACCTGCAAGAAATATCGCCGCAGTACTACGAAGAGTACGCAGCCGAGGGAACCAACAGTTTCTTGTTCTTCCCCCCGGTTCAAGGTCTTGATGGATCCAAGACCGGGCCCATCCTGGCAAAAGCGAAAGACAAATCATTGACGCTGACCGAGGTCGAACAAGCGGTCGCGGAATCATCGCTCCACGGCGGTCAATCCGCGCTCAAGACAACCGCCGCTATTCCGGGAGTCTTGGCAATCGGATTTCTACTTCTCATCATCTACTTCCGAATGCAAGGTGGATACAAGCCCATCGAATTGTCCTCGGGCGATTCCGAGCCACCAGCCATGGAAGAGTACTAGCGGTTATCGAACTTAATCAGTAATTTCATGGTCTCTGCGCTTCATCCCGCTTCTCAAATAGCGGGATGAAGCATACGTTTACTATCACGTCATTCCCGCGAACGCGGGAACCCAGCCGTGCATCTAAGTCTTCCGAAGTGTCGCAACGAACGCAAAGTCCTTACGAAGTCTTCAACCAGTTCACAATTTTTTCTGCGAGGACTTCGCCCTTGTCTTCCTGAACAAAATGGCCACCGCCTTCGATAATCTCGTGTGGCTGATTTTTCGCGCCGGGCATCAATTTTTGGAAGGGCTTTTCGCCGCCGTTCGTCACCGGATCCGAATCGCTAAACAGGGTCAGCACGTCTCCATTCCACTTACTCAGCACTTTCCAACCGTTGCGGTTGTTCGCAGTCTCCGGATTATCTTCGGATATTGGGACGAACGATGGGAACGCACGCGCGCATTCCTTGTAGGCATCATGGGGAAACGGCGCATCATACGCCGCAATGACCTCTTCCGTAAGATCCGATGCGCATCCGCCGTTCACGATTCCACCGACCGGGAAGTTTTCTGTGTTCTGAGAATACTCGAGCCACGCTTTGAAGGCATCCGAAGGCGTATGATCGCCGGTTGGCAGCCCGCCGTTAGAAACGATCAGCCGTTTAAATCGTGACAGATTATCGATCAACACCCGAATGCCGATCAGGCTACCCCAGTCCTGACAAAACAGCGTGATGTTCTGTAGGTCGATTGCCTGAACGAATCCACTCATATTGTCCACATGGAATTGGTAGGAATAATCGTTTCGACTCGCCAGTTTGTCGGACTTCCCGAAACCAATTAGATCCGGCGCAACGCATCGGTGACCGGCGGCAACCAGTCCAGGGATCATTTTGCGGTACAGAAAGCTCCAAGACGGTTCACCATGCATCAGCAAAATCGGCTCGGCATCTCTCGGACCTTCGTCCAGATAGTGAACGCGCAAACCATCGACATCAACGTAGTTCGGCTCAAACGGAAAATCCGGTATGTTCGCGAAGCACTCATCAGGCGTCCTGAGAACACCCGGCTTTACTTCGTTAATGAGGTCACTCATGAGTCTTCTCCTTTTACGCCGCGATTTTGACTGGCAAATCAACTAGAAATATAGCGCGAGCCTATCAATACATCAAACGATTAACGTTCGGCATTGAATACGTGCTATTCCGTTTTCTATTGTAGTTCCGAAAGAGACAAATCATATCTTTGAATACGACTTGCGAGAGGTCAACCGTGAATCGATTTATTAAGAACCCACATGATTAAAGCGATACTTTGGGATAATGATGGCGTATTGGTGGATACCGAACATCTGTATTTTCAGGCGACCCGGGAAGTATTGGCGGAAGTCGACGTATCGCTATCAGAACAGGATTATATCGAGTACTTGCTCCGGGACAGCCGTGGCGCATGGCACTTGGCGGAAGACGCTGGGGTAACAGCCGATCGCATTGAAGCGCTCAAACTAAAACGAAATGATCGCTACGGCAATCTCTTGGCGACAGACACCCACATCATTGATGGCGTGCAAGAGACGCTCGCGACACTACACGACCAATACGCGATGGGGATCGTCACATCGTCACGCCGCGATCACTTCGACATCATTCACGCGCGGACCGGCCTCTTGGATTATTTCAGTTTCGTCGTAGCGGGAGGCGACTACGAACGGTCAAAACCCGCGCCGGATCCGTATATCGCCGGGCTGCAGCGCATGGATCTCGCGACCGACCAATGCGTCGTTATCGAAGACTCCGAACGCGGCCTCCAATCAGCCCGATCCGCGGGCTTACGTTGCCTTGTGATTCCTTCCGGCATGACGCGGGGCGGCGACTTTGCTGGCGCAGCGGCCATCCTTCAAAGCGTGCGCGAAGTGCCGGATGCGATCGAAGCCCTTTAGTCTTTTGATTCAGCGAAATCACGATTGATCCCCGTAGGACACACAAAAGCG
>JAJDAB010000692.1 GCA_029262095.1 Candidatus Hydrogenedentota bacterium | reverse complement strand
TATCGCGGCTCATTGGCGCGCCGCCCGGTTATGTCGGCTACGACGAAGGCGGTCAGCTCACCGAAGCGGTCCGTCGTCGACCTTATAGCGTCATCTTATTCGATGAAATCGAGAAGGCGCACCCCGACGTGTTCAACGTGTTATTGCAACTGCTCGACGACGGTCGCTTGACCGACAGCCAAGGCCGCACGGTCGACTTCAAGAACACGGTCGTCATAATGACGTCGAACCTCGGTAGCGAGGTGTTCGATCGCGCGAGTGGGGATGAGACGGAAAAGACGGAAGAAGTGATGCGTGCGATGCACGCGCATTTCCGGCCGGAATTCCTGAACCGCGTCGACGACATCGTCGTGTTCCATCCGTTGCAACGCGAACACATCCGGTCGATTGTCGACGTGCAAATCGGACGACTTGCACACCGGCTTGAAGAGAAACACATTGTCATCGACCTTACCGAAGCCGCGCGCGACCTACTGGCCGAACACGGATTCGATCCGAAGTACGGGGCGCGTCCTCTAAAACGCGCCATCCAACGGATGGTCCTCGACCCAATGGCCGTCGAAATCCTCGAAGGTAAAATCCCCGACGGTAGCCGCGTCACGGTCGATGCCGGAGATGGCGCGATGACCTTCCACGCAGAAGAAGCGGTGGCGGCCTAACTTTAGCAAAAATACTACGGCCGCTCCCGAACTAGAGGAGCGGCTGTTGGCTATTCTCAGAGACCTGATCCGTGTGAATCCGTACAGATCCGTGTCATCCGCGTACCTATTCTAAGAAGAAATTCGTCCCGCATACCGTTACGCAAGTGTCATCGCATGGCAGGCCGTGCTCCCGAGCTTTGGTGAGTATCTGATCTTTGTCCGAAGCCGAGAGATAGACGCCCGAGATACCGTCGCCACGGTCGTCCCGCGCGGGCACGACTTGGATGAACGTGCCATTGTCGAGTCCGATACGGAACCCACTACCTTCCGCCTTAGCAGAAGAATTAAGTACCTCCGCCCAACGATTCGCAAGTTTTTCCGCATCGGCCGATTGTACTTCCGCGCCGACAATCTTTGCGGTCACGTCACTCCGTGTGCGTTCTTTCCAACCCGGGCCGCCCCACTTCCAGGACTCAACCGGCTTCATAATATCCAGCGAGACGATAGCGCCGCCTACATCGCGCGGGTGCAAGTGGAGTCCCTTCGCTTCGTCGTAGTTTGATTCCCAGACGATATTCACGCCGAGATCGGCCATACGTTTTTTTTCGGCTTCCGCATCGTCGGTTTGAAAAATGGCCATGTAGCCGCCATCGCCCTTACGCCGCTCCAAATATCGGCCCGCGGTCGTGCCGTCTTGCTTCGGGCAGACGACTTCAAGAAATGTGTCCCCGATCGGAAACACGGCGTTGCAGAGCCCAAACTCACCCACGCCAGGGTCGTCATACGCGTCCGCCAGTCCAAACACTTCTTGCAACGTGCTTGCTATCGGCTGGAGTTCCGCCGCGACCAGTGCAATTTGCCTCAGTTTCATGACTGTCCTTTCAATAGTCCAGAGTTGTAGATACTTCGTTCGGAGTTCCGCCTTTAGGCGGTCAATAGATGCCGCCTAAAGGCGGAACTCCAAACATCCTCGCATTCTCCGCCAATCCCGTGCAGCGAATCAATGCGGCAGAAACTGCCGGGTCTGGAAAGAACTGCAATAAAATCAGGTGCGCCCTAAAGCATTTCATTCACGATTCGGCACCTGGTCTTGCGCGTTTGGTACCTATTCATAGACGATTTCGCACAAGCCCGCGAATTCTGCGAATGCTGGCACACGGCTTGCTCCTGATGTAGAACCGAATGCGGGGGAACTGTCGGTAGCCGTGGATTCGCGGCAGAATTGGGGGAGGACTAGATGATTCCGGGGCTCTATTCGGCGGCGAGTGGGATGATGTCCATCGAAGCACGCCAGGACGTGATCGCGAACAACATCGCGAACGCGGCCACGACCGGATTCAAGCGTCAAAACCCGATCGTCATCGGCTTCGACGAAATCTTTTCGCGAAAGCTAGTCTCGCCAACGCGCTTTGATCTCGAGGATGCCCCCGGCGGTGGATTGAAGCCACTCCAAACCTACACCGATTTGTCGCAAGGCGTCACCGCATCGAACGGAAACCCGCAAAACGTTGCATTGAATGGCCCCGGCTATTTTTCCGTAACGACTCCAGACGGCGAACGTTTCACGCGTGACGGCACATTTAAGGTCAGCGCGCAAGGACAACTTGTCACGGCGTCCGGCCATCTCGTGTCGGGCGAGGGTGGCGGTCCGATTGATGTGTCCGGCGGAGAATTTGCTATTACGAAGACCGGCGACGTCACGGTAAACGGCCTCCCAGTCGGTCGACTTGAGATTATTGAATTCGCTGAGCCGCGTGGCCTTCAACGGGACGGCTCCAATCTATATTCAGCGTCGGACGACGTGCTAGCGGCTTCGAGTCCCGCGTCAGAAACGACTCTTACTGTCGGCGCCGTCGAACTGTCCAATGTAAAAATGCCGGTGGAAATGGCGCAGATGCTACTCGGTCTTCGCGCGTATTCGGCCAATCAACAAGTCATAGACACGATGAATCAATCAATGAGTCGCCTTATCGATCAAGTCGGCACATCGTCGTAAATGAACATTCGGGTATTGAAGGAGAAACACTAGATGATTCGGGCGATGTTTACCGCTGCCACTGGCATGAACAGCCAACAGCTCAATATCGATACCGTCGCCAATAACGTGGCCAACGTGAATACGACCGGGTTTAAGAAGAGCCGGACGAATTTCCAGGACCTCATTTACGAGACGTTGCAGCCTCCAGGTGCGCAAAATGCGGATGGCCAACCGTTGCCGGAAGGTGTGCAGGTTGGTCACGGTGTTCGCGTCGCCTCGGTTGCAAAAGTCTTTACGCCGGGTACGCTCCTGCAAACAGGCCGTCAATACGACATGGCGATCGAAGGGCCTGGCTTTTTTGAAGTGACCCTGGCCGGTAGCGGGACCAGCGCCTATACACGTGATGGATCGTTCCGTGTAAACGCAAACGGCGATTTAGTGACATTGGATGGCAATCAACTTTCCGCCGGTATCTCCGTACCGCAGGATGCGCTTGCCGTCCAAATCGGACCCAGCGGGACGGTGACCATTCAACAAGCCGACGGCACCGTCACACAGGGCGCACCCGTCCAATTGGTTCGGTTTGCTAACGAGTCCGGACTGGATTCCCGTCTAGGGCGAAATTTGCTCTTGGAAACGGAAGCGTCTGGTGCGCCGACAACGGGCACGCCAAACCAAAATGGCTTCGGTGCGATCCAGCAGGGGTTCCTCGAGAACTCCAATGTGCAGGTCGTCGAAGAAATTCTGAACCTCATCGTCGCCCAACGTGCTTATGAAGCGAATTCACGGGTGATTGAAACGTCGGATCAAATGCTTCAAGTAGCGACAAACATCCGCGGTTAACGGTAGAGGGGAACGGCATGGCTAAGACAAACACGGCAATGTTGGCGGCGTTCGCGGTGCTCGCGCTCGCGCAATTGGCTTCGATTCAACTGATGTTGCTGACCAACCGAGGCGGCGTTGATGCCGCAGCTACGTTTGAGCCAATCGAAATTCAGATCAATGACGTCAAGGCAGATGCCCTCACCTCGCGACAGGAACTCGACAATGAATTCGAGATGACCGGCAACAGTTTCGACTGGGCGATCGACGGGCACGGATACTTCGAAGTGGCCCTTGAAGACGGTACATCGGGCTACACGCGAAACGGGACATTTCGATGTGACGCCAATGGCGATATCGTGACGAAGGAAGGATTGCCGCTCTCACCGGGCTTTACATTGCACAATGCGTACTTGAGTCTCCTGGTTCATTACAACGGCGACGTATCGCTCACGCAATCCGGCGGCGAAGTGTCTCAGCTGGGGACCGTGCAACTTGTGCGTTTCATGAATCCCGATGGTCTGCGCGAATGGCGTTCCACGGGAATCTATCTCGAGACGGAAGAGTCGGGGGCGGCAACATATGGGACACCTGGTCAAGATGGTTTCGGCACCATCGAGCAGGGCATTCGTCCACTCAAGTCATTGGCGCAGTCCGGCGGAATCACGGTAACGATAGCGCCCGGCCGCGTGCCGAGTGTTAGTGATGCGTCCGTGCCCGATTCCAGCGAATCGCCGAACGAATCGTTCCGCACGTCGAGGGTCTATCGATGAAGTGCTTTGCTGTTGGATTTCTGTTCGCGGTTGCGGTGATTGCTTCCGCCCAAGACGTAATCTCCGAGAACACCGTTGTTCTTCGTGATGAAGTCTATGTGAAGGGTCCGTCTGTACACCTCAGTGATATTGCGGACATCAAAGGAAACGCTGCAACGGTACTCGGCGATATCGAGTTGATGCCAGCGGCATCTCCGGGGCGTTCACGCCGTGTGGACGCCGCACTCGTGCGATCGCGGTTGCGCGGTGCGGGCATTGATCCATCGGAAGTTGCGTTCGACGGCGCTCGCAGCGTCGTCGCGAAAACCCTATATCTCGATTTGACCAAGGAGATGTTGGCCGAAGACTTGCGCAGCTACATCATGGGCGCGATGCCTGCGGACCTTCGCGAAGACGCTGCGGTCGATGTTACGTCCGCCGGCTCGAACACCATGATTCCTGATGGCGAAGTTGTCGTCGTCTGGCGTGCAGCCCCGCAATACCGTTGGTATGGTCCGGGAACGTTTCGCGGCGAAATATGGGTCGACGACAAACGGGTGCACACGCTCATGGCGAAAGCCAATGTTGACGCGTATGTCGATGTCGTGGTCGCGGATCGTGATTTGCCCCGAGGTAAGCTGTTACGTGCGACCGATTTTCGCCTCGAAAAACGCGAGTTGTCCAAGCTAATCCGGTCGCCTTTGCGCGATATTGACGCCGCAGTTGGTTCACTCGCCCGGAACCCGATCTATCCGGGCGATGTCGTAACAGAACGTCACCTTCGGCCCCGTGTGCTGATTAAGCGAAACGGGCTCGCGACGGTCGAAACCCGTCTAGGTGGTTTGGTAGTGAAAGGGCGCGCCCGTGCCTTGATGGATGGACATGCGGGTGATGCAATCATCCTTGTAAACCCGCAATCGAAGAAAGAAATTACTGGAGTGGTCCAAGAAG
>JAJDAB010000691.1 GCA_029262095.1 Candidatus Hydrogenedentota bacterium | reverse complement strand
AGGGGAAAATGGCGGAGTCCAGCGGCGAACCAAAGATACGATGACCCTTGGGTCATCCGGTTCAACATGAGCGATAGCGAGCGCCGCAGAGTCGTTTCTACCTCCACTCATGTCGACGAAAGCCATGTACGGCCGCGCATGTACGGATCGTGGCTTGTCCAGATTTGGCAATATCAGGGCGGCGTCTATCCAATGTGGATCGAGAAATGCAGCTCGGTCGGTGCGAAACTGGCCTAAGAATTCAGATTTGAATGATTCACGATCCCGCTTTTCCTCGGCATCGTAGAACGACTGCGGAATCGTCGGATTCATCAGATGCGTGGGGGCTTGAAACACTAGGACGTTTTCAGAGTCGTGCCCGTAGTGGTCTTTGTATATTTCGTAGACGTATCCTGCTTGAGCGTATGGACTGGTAAGGATGAAACATTTTCCGGTTGGGATCGTCGCCATCGTGGCCATTAGCGCCGCGATGACGTCCTTGTCAGGATGAGCGCTTTCGTCAGAGCGCCAAAAAGCGGCCTCCTCCGCAATTACACAGACGCAGGTGTATCCGCGGACGCTCCTGATCGAACAAGAGCTGACTTGAATAACAATGCCGTTATCTAGCTCTAATGACTCTGCTGTTCGACGAACAATCGCGTTTTTTAGAATAGGCGAGTGGTCGAAAAGTGCTTCCAGATATCGGATGATGATGCGCGCTTGTTTTCGGTCAGTCGCGACAACTTGCACCGTTCCCGTCTCACCGGGTTTTAGATACCTGCTGTGATCGACGAAATACGCTTCGAACGCCGCTAGAAACGCTGTCAGAACCGACTTGCCCGACCGCCGTCCCATCAGCAATAGAATTGTTACAAGAAAACTTGAAATTCTTGGTGAGTATTCCCGTCCAGTCAGGTTGAGGAATACTCTTTTTTGCTTTCTATTGAGGGGAAGTCCGTCCAGTACCATTACGATGACGATAGCGGCTTCCCACGATTCGATTGGATCGAAGAAATGTCCGAATAGATTGGGGTCCGTAAAGGCATCCGTTCTGGTTACAGTTGCGCTATTCATTTCGAAAGCCAAAAAGGTTTGAGATGGATATTGCACATTTGCCCAATGCGGCGGCGCAACGTTGGTGAAAAAGCGAGCAACCGATTCACTGCCCTTTACCTTCGATGTAAGCCTGTAGCGACGGTACCTTTGCCGCCCTTCTCTCAAGGCCCAACGTGGTCAACTGGCGAAGGAGAGTGTCAGCGAGCGTATTTCTCTGCTGAACTATGGGATAGGCACTCCGAGTTCGCTTGTTGATCATTCGCGGGCCGAGTTCCATCAGGAATGAGTCGACGTAGTCCAAAAGGAAGCGTGTCTTACAAGCCATCTCAATCACCTGTAGCTGGGCCTCGGTGACGCTGGCCTCACCCCCTAGATCGGCCACGATTCCGTCCTTAAACGCTGCTGCTTGGCGTCCTGCTGCGGTCCGACGGTCTAGAGGCTTGGTGTTCAGCTCTTTTACAACACGTTTTGCCGTGTTCAAGCCATGTACGTTGGGCTTTAAATTGGGATTGCCGCGTGGGCGTTTCTTAGGTTTTTCTCCCATTTCGCCTCCCCGATATGTCCGCAACCTGTGCGGTTGGTGGGTTCGCGACGGACTCAGACTCCGTAGCAGCCAGTGAAGAGGCCGGAAATCGGACCGACTTGCCAAATTTTCTGCTTGAAACTGAGCCAGCTCGATGTGCATCCATCCAAAACGACGTGGTTGTACGTGTCCGCTCAGCCATCTCCTGTGGCGTAAGCCACGTTTCGCCGGTATCGGTGTCTCCGCCTGGGTTTCCGCCTAAAACAGTGTTCGCGCCATCTCGCACACCGTCCCGGAAGGATTTCTCGCTGAGAGCGAGCCACCGGCCGTCAGGGAGCGGAATCAGGACCCGTTCAGTCATGGCCGACCCCGCAAAACCGCAGATCCGCAAGATTTCCTATAACTTTCTTACGCGAGGACTTACTAGTAAAAGTTTCCGAGATTCTTGCGGTTTTGCGGTTTTGCGGCCCCTCGGAACGACGAATCATGAAGTTACGCTGCATGACTACATCTCCCGGGTCGAGCGCAACTCGATCTCAAGCCATCGTCGAACCTTCCCGCTGTCCGTTTCGTCTTCGAAGCCCTTCGCTCTCAGCTTCTGTTCGAAGGATTGTTTGCTCAAGGGGACATCGCGACAGGACCTCGCACACCACGATTTGAACGCCTTCCACAGCACCGTAGATCGGACCCTAACGTCTGAGGCTTGAAGCCCCGGATATTTCAGTTCGCCGCCAGTTTCGACTGCCACTTCTTTCAGTTGGTCGAAACGAACACAATCCTCATTCAGAAAGTCCCCAACAAGATCGAAGCTCGTGCGATATTTCTGGCTGGCCTCTCGAATTTCGGTTGGAACAGCCAGACCCTTCTCTTCATACTCAACCCAGCCAGCAATGATCCACTGCAAAATACCGTCAGACTCTTCAATCAGTTTCGAAAGTAGTTTCGGGTCACGATCCTTCGGCGCGATCTTGAATACGAATGGTACCTTCAACATTCGTCGCCAGAATCCCGAATCGTCTGATGAAGCATATAGATCGAAGTTGGAATGAATTACGAGCACCAACCGGGAATCGAAATCGAACGATCCCTGGTAAAGAGCACGCGCATTGATCCGATCACGACCAGCAAGACTCTTAACCAACGCCTCGTTGAAACGCATTCCCTGCGCCGGCTCATCTGTCACCGCCAGCCGAACGCCAGCAAGTCGCGCAAGATCCTCGCTCGCTCCAGCAGCGGATCGTCGACGATCAGTTATTGTTTCAACACGAATCGCAACACCGTAGTCACCAAACACTTGAAGCAGTGCTGACGTGAACTTCGATTTGCCGGAGGCTGCCGGACCTTGCAAAAATGCAACGATCTCGCGTTCGTTACCACCGGCCAAAATGTACCCAGACAAGCGCTGCATGAATGCTCGCACTTCGTCGTCTGGAAACCAGACTTTTAATGCGGCCTCCCAGACCGGGC
The DNA here is from genome assembly GCA_029262095.1 of Candidatus Hydrogenedentota bacterium. Taxonomy (GTDB): domain Bacteria; phylum Hydrogenedentota; class Hydrogenedentia; order Hydrogenedentales; family SLHB01; genus JAJDAB01. The sequence goes on along the minus strand of JAJDAB010000691.1, from coordinate 785 downwards.
TTTCGGCCTCAGGGTCGAATATCGCATTTAGGGACTTAGTTACGAACGAGTCAGGCGAACCGTCATGAAACTTCGGTTCATCGACACTGCAATCGATCCAACCATTGCGGCACCCGAGAATAAACTGGTCACAGTCCATCTCGGACGCTGAAACCTGAATGATGGATTGGCGTGACAGGTCCTCGATAACGCTCTTTCGCCGGCTAACGTTGCCGAGATCGAGAAGGCGCTTTATTAGTGCCTTTGCTCGATCAGGCTTTTTCGAAGCAGCCGCGATCCATTTACTTCGCGCACGGTTTATCAACTCAGTGACCAAGCCATGCGTCGGGTCAGGCTCCCAGCGTGTATCTCCTTTTACGTAGAACAGTTTTTGTTCAATGCAGTACCGTAAAGATTCCTTGTTCAAGTCCGCAATTGCTTTTGCGAGGTACCAGTCCTGAAGCAGGGAGCCTTGCGGGTAACGGTCACACGCTCTATCAACGAGGCCAATTAGCTCATCGACGGGCAGTGGAACATCAAACTTTTCGTTTTCCTCTCGTGCCAGTTGACCAACGTCGAAATCGTCCAACCCCATTCCAATCCACGCACCAACCTTCGCGATCATGGCCGTATTTCGTCCTAGATCTTGCTTTTCTGTCGCTGGGTGGACTGTGCGAAGTGACTCCAGTCTCTCAATCAATTCAAATGGGGCTTCTTCAATCTCATTGAGCTCAAATTCGTACCCATCTTTGATCGCGCAGAATTGGCGGCCATCCGTGTATACCTCAATACCGAGATGATCAACT
>JAJDAB010000690.1 GCA_029262095.1 Candidatus Hydrogenedentota bacterium | reverse complement strand
TCCAGACGTTCTCAATTGAACCAATATCGTTTTGTAACTCATATCGTCAAGAATTAAATCTAAGTATAATCGTTTTATGGCAGTTTTGTATTGAGATTAACTCTAGAAGGAATTACGTTCCATTATTTCAAGTTCGATGCTGGGGCAATTCGATACACGACAGTGAAAAACTTGCTCGGCTCTACACAACGTAGACTCAATCAGCGGTAACGTTTAGCAACATCACTGATGCGCGATCGCCGTTGCGGGGTATAGCGGCGATCCATTCCCCATTGGAGGAGACAACGAGCGGACCCTCAATCCCTCCTTCGATGAATGATATTTGTCGCCGGCTGTTCCCATCATCTCTTGACACTTCCCAGATTTGTGTCACTCCGCGAGTATCGGGGGCGATAGTTGCAAGACGGTTTGAGTCGATCCATACCGGCTGCATTCCCGCTCCAAGCGAGCGCTCGCTGAGCGGGCCGTCGAACGCGATCTCGCTCAATGATTTGTGCCCATTCGAGACGATGATCGCTTGACCATCCGGGTGAATCGCGCCAAGATTCAACTTGGTATTTCCCTGCCAAATCAACACGGGGGCCTCTCCTCCGCCGGTAATTCCGGCGTAGGCCCGAACGAGACCGTCCGCATCGTGTAATGAATAAATGTACCGGGTTCCATCGGCGGAGTAGTCGATCGCCCCAATTGAATGGGCCGTTGCAATAAATCTACCTGAATCGCCGAAGCCATGCTCGTATAAGGATTCGCCGCCACTCACATCGCGGACGGCGAACAACAACCTCGACTCCGTGGGGTGAAATGCGCAGCGTGCGACATCGCCGACGCGTGAATTACCGACGACGCCCGCGATTGCATCATGAACCCAGGCCGCATCGCGTTGGGCTCCGGTTTCCAACATCGCCGATTGGGCAACGGCCAGCTCCGACGAGACCCCGACAAAACCAATGCCTGGCTGTCCTGCGCGGTCGAGATCGACGAAGGCGCCACGTTGATTCAGCCTTGGTGCCGCTGCGCGAGCAGCGCGCGTCATTGGATTTATTGCAAGAACCGCGCGTCGTACTTCCGATGCGTCGTCACCGCTCCCGGTGAGTACGTAGAATGATTGACTAGCGTCGCCCCAGACAATGCTCTCAATACGCGGAACCGGGTCTGCTAGGTGCGCGATCCACGTATTTTCCGCTTCATGCAAGAACGACGCGGCACTCTTTGGGACATACCAATTCGATATTTCGTGCTGTCCAGTATCGGCTACCACCTCATCCGCGCTCACGAAGCGACTAACGCTCCAACCCGCGAGAATCGCCACCATCGCCGAGACGGCGACAGCGGTCCAACTATTCCACATGGGGGCAAGCCGTTGCCAAGGCTTTGCCGCGGCAGTCCGCTGAGTGCTTGGCTTACGGCGCTTGGACACGCGTGTGTCGCCGCGAAAATCTGCGATCGCTCGTGACACCGCAGAAGAGCGAATATCCAAGCGTTGGCCAGCACACACGCGATTCATCGCATCGCGTGCCACCAAGGCCGATGCTGGGCGATTTTCCGGGCGCGTTTCAATACACCATGCCACCAACCGTTCGACATCTTCTGGCACGTCCGGTACGAAGAAACGAAGACGCGCAGGCGGATCGGAAATAATGCGTTTTACGAGTTCAGTCGCGGAATTGCCCTCGTGTGGAAGGCGTCCGCTTATCATTTGAAACAACAACACACCCAGAGAATACAAATCACTCGCAGCACTGGCGTCACCGGTCCGGCAACGTTCGGGTGACATGTATTGCGGAGTACCCAACTTGGTGCCATCCAGCGTCAATTGATCGTGCATACTCAATATTTTCGCAATACCAAAGTCTGTCACGTACGCCTTATCCTTGTCTGACAGAAGGATATTTGGCGGCTTCACATCGCGATGGATAATTTGCGCATCGTGCGCGCTTCCCAATGCAGCGGCCACTTGCGCGGCAATTCCAAATGCTCGCTTCCAGGGTAGCTTGCCCTCCCGGATCATCAGTGCGCTCAACGGCTCCGAATCCACCAACTCCATGGCAATATAGGGCGTCCCGTGTGTTTCGCCTACAGAATAAATCTGCACAATGTTGGGATGGTCGAGTGACGCCGCGGCGCGCGCTTCCCGTGCGAATCGGCTCACAATCATCGGCTGCATGCGCAAATCGTCGCGCAATACTTTCACGGCAACCGGGCGGTCCAACGACAGGTCGAGTCCTCGATAGACGATTCCCATTCCACCACGACCGAGTTCGTCGAAAATTTCGTAGTTGCCCAAGACATGTGAGATGCGCGCGGAATTTTCCCGTTTAGACATGTCCGGCTCCATCGAAATTGAGTTGGGCGAGATCGACAAACACCATGGACGCTTGGTCTGTGTTTCCAATCGCAGCGACCCACGCCCCGTCTCGCGAAATCGCCGGGAGCCCATCAATGCCATCTTCTAACGTCGTCAATTGTTGGCGGCGATATGGCGCATTCAGTTCGATCGCCCAAATCTGATCTTGTCCACGCGAATCGGGCGCGGCAACCGCGACGTACGATGCCGATGGGTGCCAGGCTTCGTGGCCTACCCGACCGATCCCTAGGTCATGAACCAGTGTCCCGTCCTTGGTCGAAATCACGCGAGCCCGCGGCGCTACTTCCTCGTCCACCTGACTCGACACCAATATGGCGCCGCTATTCGGACTAAATGTGAATGTCTGATCGGAGAGACCTGTGGCGATCGCAATGCCGTTTACATCATTTCCGTCCGTCCGGAGTACCCACAATTCCGTTTGATTTTTCGAGTTGGTGAGTAGATACCCGAGCCGTTCTCCGTCCGGGGAATAGGCGATGCTCTCCGGATTCAGTCGAGCGTCGGTCGTCGTCAGACGTGTGCCCTCTTCAGGCGCGCCTTCAAATGGCACCGGCAACTCCACGAGGTAGAACCCATGATGCATCGTGTCATACAACGCGACACATACTCGGTCGCCGTCGGGATGTGGCGATGAAAACGGTAACGGCGTCGCGGCATTTTGGTGCACAGTTCGAGCGTCGTCGCGATGCGTATTAGAGATCGAGAACAGCGGCGATTTCAACGTTTGGCCGTCGTCAATTCTCACCAAGTGTGCAACGACACTCGATGTATCATCGTGGGCTATGCGTTCATACACCGATAACGTACCGTTCATGGGAGATGGCGACGCGTAGGCGGGCATTGGATTCAGTGTATCGCTAATGCCCGGAGCGCCACCGCTGGAATGTGATGGCGCCAATACGTTTGTGCAACGTTGCACGTTTGGATCGATCGCCATCACGCCGGTGAATCCGTCATACAACGTGCCGGGCAATCCGGCCGCTGCAACAATCGCGACTGGGCGATCGCCGAGCCAACGCAGGTCGTTAAATCGATACGCCTCGATAGGTGTCCGCATCAGGACAGTCCCCCCGCCGAAAGCATCGAATCGCACAGAGGTCAATTCAGGTGCGGGGCGCAATGACGCTTCCGCGCCGCCTCCGCCGCCAACCCAAAGCCCCGCGAACAGGCAAAGCAGCACCGCACATCCGCTGGCGACCATTCGTCCCATGCGGTCTCGTTGGGGAAGCCTCATATTTTTGCGGACATTTTTCGCCGTCGACCGTTTCCGAATCGCACTCTTCGGCGGCGGCGTCAGCACACGGAGATTCGATTCACGCGATTGTTCTTTGACGTAGGCGGCCAGCGCATCGGGAATCGCTGATCGGCCACCACCGCTGGTCAACAATTGCGCGATCCGTGTGCGTACCACGCCGGCATCATGCGGGCGATCTGAGGGATTCTTGGCTAATAAGTGTGCGACAAGACGCGCCACATCATCCGGCAAGTCACGTTGCTTTCGATTCAAGCGAACGGGTTCTTCGGTCGCGATTTGCTTAAGTAGAACCACAGGCGAATCCGATTGAAACGGCAACTCACCCGCCATCAGTTCGTATAAGGTCACGCCCAGCGCGTACAAGTCACTCGCATTAGATGCTTCTATACCGGAACACAACTCCGGCGCCATGTAGTGCGGCGTTCCAAGCACTCCCGCGGCGAATTCATCGTCGCCGGATTGTTGCGCACAGGCAATTCCGAAATCCGTTAGACGGACACGGCCTTTTTGGTCGAGAAGAATGTTGGCCGGTTTGACATCACGGTGGGTGATACCGTGTTCATGGGCGCAGGCCAACGCCGCGGCAACTTGCTCGCCGATATACAACGCGGTCTGCCATTTCTGCACACCTTTGCGCCGCAGGAAACGCGCGAGCGATTCGCCCGGCACATATTCCATCGCAATGTAAGGCGTCTGCGCTTCCACGCCCGCGGAATAGACGCGCACAATATTCGTATGCCTCAATGGCGCCGCGGCTTGTGCTTCGCGATGGAACAACCGAACGTTTACCGGATTGCGCGCAAGGCTCCCCAAGAGAACTTTGAGGGCGACTGGGCGGCCAAGGCGAACATCCTGCGCCTGATACACACAAGACATTGCGCCGCGCCCCAACAGCGCTTGGACTTCGTAACCGGCAAATGTTTGGCCGATCAATGAGGCGTGACCAACCGATCCCATGATGTAGAGTCCCCCAACCAGTGGATAACAATATCTGGTATGTATCCGTACAGGTGAGGAATTTATCAAGAAATGGCATTTTTGTCAATAGATTACTTTGATCGAAGACAGGACTAATAAGGTACAAATGATGTCTCATTAGCCATAACTCATTTGGAATAAGCGGGTTGCGAGATCGGGAGGGCCAAGTTCCACCTTGGCATGAGTTCCAATCGCTAATCCGGCCAAGCCCAGACTTGCTTCGCAAGTCTTCGAGGAACTTGGCTCTCCCTTAATAATTCTCAGGCGTGCACCGCGGGCTGCCTGTCCACCCAGGGAAGGGCTTGTTCGAGTTGGGTCGCCAGGCGGAACAAGGTGGCTTCGTCGCCAAACCTGCCGTAGAACTGCATGCCGAGGGGTAAGCCATTCGCGTGTTGCATCAGCGGGACCGACATCGCGGGATGGCCACTCCAATTTGCGATAGCCGTAAGCGGCACAAATTGACCCGAACGAAACAGACCCGCAAGTGGCTTGTCCGGTTTCGGGCCGAGCGTCCCGAGAGAAACGGGCGGTTCGTTCAACGTCGGCGTTAGCCACACGTCGTAGGTTTGCATGTCTTCATCGAGTTTGCGTGCGGCGCTGAAAAGCGTCCGCCACGAATTTAGATAGTCGCTGATGCCTAGTTTCTTCACGCGTTGGTACACGCCCCATGTTAACGGTTCCATGTCGTTTTCGGTCAAGTCGCGTCCCAGACTTTTTGCAGCACTATCAAGCGTCTCCGCACAGCCACTTGAGAACACGGTAAACGACGCGCGGTTCAATCGTTTGTGATCGCCGAAATCGAAATCGCGTTCCTCGACTTCGTGTCCCAGGTCTTCCAAGAGCTTCGCCGTTTCGTGCATGGCGGCCCTATTTTCATCGTGAATGGGCTGGTCGACTAGCGGCTTGCATGTGAATGCCACGCGCAACGTTCCCGGTTCGGCGCCGACTTCTTCGAGGTACGGACGCGCTTTCGGCGGTGCCCAATAGGGTGAACCGAGGTCCGGGCCGTCTGTTGCATCCAATGCCGCCGCGCTATCACGAACGGATCGCGTCATGACATGTTCATTCACCAAGCCACCGGTTCGTTCGCCGAGGTCGGGACCAAGCGATATCCGGGCACGCGTCGGCTTAAGTCCAAACAGGCCGCAACATGCTGCGGGAATTCTGATCGAACCGCCGCCATCATTTCCGTGTGCCATTGGCACGATGCCCGCAGCTACCGCCGCTGCGGATCCACCACTTGATCCGCCGGGTGTATGGTCGAGATTCCAAGGGTTACGCGTAGGCCCGAACCGTACAGGCTCGGTCGTGGGTTGCAAGCCTAACTCAGGCGTATTCGTCTTGCCAAAGGTGACGAGACCCGCTTCCTTGTAGCGCCGCACCAAATCAGAATCGCGATCGGACACGAAGTCTTTGAATACAATCGAACCGAACGACATCGGCATTCCGCCGTATTGTGCCAACAGATCTTTCAATAGAAATGGCACGCCCTTGAACGGTCCATCGGGTAACGGTCCCGCGGCGACTTTTCGCGCTTCGTCGTACATCGGATAGATGACGGCATTGATCTGCGGGTTAATTCGATCGCAACGTTCGATCGCGCCTTCCAATAATTCCGTGGCGGACACATCGCCTTTACGCACCAACTCCGCCTGCGCGGTCGCATCCAAACACGCTACATCATCTTTGATTGCCATCGCAGCCGTCCCGATTGTCTAATCCGACGCCGACCACTTGCGCGCAGCCAACCCGTGGTGTTCGCGAAATTCGTCTTCCACGTTCGCGAGGTAGTCGAGCGCACCCGCGTCACCTTCTGCCGGTGCCCAAGCTGCGAACTCTTTATCCATCGTAGCATCATAGGGTCCAGGCTTCACCTCGAATAGTACGGTGTCATCGGACAGCGCGAAAAAGGTGTGCCAAATCCCCGCACGATAGTCGACACCAATACACCCGCAGGATTCGTCAATCCGTTGCCAGTTATCCCGGTCAATGGAGCCATCGTCATGAAACGGAACGAAACCAATCGTACCTTGCAGCAGTACAATCGATTCCGCTTTGCGCGGCGTGATATGGCGATGGGGTTGCACATAGGTCCCGGGCTGCAACGCATTAAGCATTCGCTGCAGTGTGTCCGATTCGCCGGTATGGAAGATATGAATGTCACGTTGGCGCGCGCTTTCGCGGGCGTGAGCCGCTTTCGTTGCGATTAAATCCCGTGTAATCGGAGTCGCGACGTCGTGCGTAGCGCGCGTGGCCGCGGGCGAGATTCGTTCAATTCCCATTGCCGCCACCATCGCCGTCCTGGTCGTCCTCGGTCACGCCGCCTCTGTGCGCATCTTCGAGGTGATCGACGTCGGAAAATTGCGCGCTATAGTCGACCGGTGGCGGTTTCATGCCTCGGCCGATTGTCTCTTCAACAATAGTCGCGGCCTGTTGGCGCGCCGTGCGTACGGCGTCGTAGGTGTTCGCGGGCGCCTTGGCCCGGGTGCCGCTCGGTTTCGACGGTTCGACATTTGTCTGCGTTGGGAACGCGAACTCGACACCGAGGCGTTGTGCCAGCCGCAGAATATCGACAAACAGGCGATGCCGCTCGCGCAACTCCGTGCCCCATTCCGGCGTCTGTACAAAACAATACAGCATAATGTCCAGCGAATACGGACCGTAATCATTGAGGTACACGTGAAAATAGTCTTTTCGCGTGTAGGGATGCTCTCGAATGAGTTGGCGAATGCCTTCGCAGAATGCATCGATCTGATCGGGCGTCGTGTCGTAGGTCACGCCGAGCGTCGTCTTGATGCGCCGGTATTTTCGTTTGCCGTAATTGTCGATCGCGGCGTTTGTCAATTCTGAATTCGGAATGGTGACCAACGAGTTGTAGAACGTGCGGACGCGCGTGCTCCGCATGCCCACCGACTCGACGCTGCCATCGACGTCGCCGACTTGAATCCAATCGCCAATCTCGAATGGACGTTCGGCGATGATCATGATCGACCCGAACAGATTCGCGATTGCATCCTTCGCTGCAAGGGCCAGGGCCAAACCACCAATGCCAAGGCCAGCGAGCATTTCTGTATAACGTTCGGGCGAAATGGCGCGGACGATTGCGACGACACCGACGATCACGACAAAAATTTTGAGGCTTCGCACGATGAGCGGCACAAGCAAATCATCGAAGCGACTAATCGTAGATTCTGCGCGTGCGCGCAAATAGCTTCCGACGATGTCTATTAGTTTCCAGGCCGCCCAAATCGCACCGCCGTAAGTGATGGTTACTGCAGCGGCTTTCAGAACGCCCTGCACATTCGGCGCAATGTTGAGGTACGTCAACCCA
>JAJDAB010000689.1 GCA_029262095.1 Candidatus Hydrogenedentota bacterium | reverse complement strand
GGAACGTTTGCGAACCGTTGCGCAACCACTCGAAGGTAGTACGTTTCTAGATCGTGTGGCGAAGTTGGCCGATGATTTGGATATGTGGATTTGTTTCGGATTCAGTTCGCTCGAAAACGATGAAATCTTTAACACCTGTGGGCTGTGGAATCGTGACGGCAAGCTTGAAGGCGTCTACCACAAGACGCACATCCAGACACACGATCGGCAATACTCCATTGGCATGGGGTTGCCAGTCTGGGGGAGCGAGTGGGGGAAACTCGGCATGATGATCTGCGCCGATCGGCGTTGGCCCGAGACGGTACGCACATTGCGCGTGCAGGGTGCGCGGCTGATTTTGAATCCGACATATGGCATGCACGGGGACTGGAATCTGAAAATCATGCAAGTGCGCGCGTGGGAGAATCAGTGCTTCATCGCGTTCACGCATCCGGAACAAACCTTGATGCTCGATCCCGGCGGGGATGTCGTAGCGCGAGTGGACAGTGCGGAGCCGGGCGTGACTGTCACGGAAATCGATCTGCGCGAGGCCAAGGACGACAACCACATTTTGGACCGGCGACCGGAGTTGTATAAACCGCTTAGCGAAGGCGTGTATGAACCGCCGCTGAATCAGGAGAATTGAAGAAGGGTCTCACGACTCAAATCGACCCCTCCCGCGAATCGCGAACATTAACGCGGGTGCTTGACGGTAATGGACGATGCCTCGCGAGCCAAATCTTGATTCCGGCCCCGTTGGGCGGTACTATAATGCCCTTCCCGCATGTTGTCCGATGCGCATGCTTTGGCTGAATGACGTTCCGAAAGAATCCCGAATGCACCCATATCGTACTCATACCTGCGCGGCGTTGCGCAGAGACCATGTTGGTGAGACCGTTAAGCTCTCGGGCTGGGTCCACCGCAAACGCGATCACGGAGGCGTCATCTTTATCGACCTGCGCGATCACTACGGGCTAACCCAGGTCGTCGTCAATCCGGACCGCGAATTTTTTAAGGCGGCGGAAGAAGTCCGTAATGAGAGCGTCATTACGGTGTCGGGCGAGGTAATCGCACGCACCGAAGATACGGCCAACTCCAATCTCGACACCGGCGATATCGAAGTCGTCGCGGACGTGTTTCACGTCGAGTCCTTGACGGAGCAACTTCCTTTTCCGATCAATCAGGAATTGGAGAATCCGGAGGAGACGCGATTGGCGTATCGTTTCCTTGATTTACGTACAGAGAAGATGCAGCGGAACATCGCGTTGCGGTCGAAGACGGCACAACTGACCCGACAGCATTTAACGGATCGCGGGTTCATGGAATACAACACGCCGATCCTGACGTGCTCGTCACCCGAAGGTGCGCGGGATTATTTGGTGCCGAGCCGCGTGTATCCCGGCGAGTTCTATGCGCTGCCGCAAGCGCCGCAGCAATTCAAGCAATTACTGATGATTTCGGGATTCGATAAATATTTCCAGATCGCACCGTGTTTTCGCGATGAGGATTCGAGGGCAGACCGCAGTCCAGGCGAGTTTTATCAAATCGATATGGAGATGTCGTTCGTTACCCAGGAAGACGTGTTTCACGAAGTCGAGTTGTTAATGACGCGGCTATTTCGTGAGCTGTCGAATAAAAACATTGTTGCCGATCCATTTCCGCGAATCCCGTTTAAGGAGTCGATGGAACGGTATGGCACGGATAAGCCGGACATTCGTTTTGGTCTCGACTTGTTGGATGTCACTGAACTGTTTGCCGACTCCGGGTTGAAGGTCTTTAGCGGCGCGGTGAAATCGGGTGGCGCAGTCAAGGTCATTAAAGCGGACGGCGCAGCGGCGAATTCGCGCAAGTTTTTCGATAACGCGGAAGCGTTCGCGAAGACTCACGGCGCAAAAGGACTCGCGTGGGTGGCGTTGCGTGAGGGCGAAATGAAGGGCCCAATCGTCAAATTCTTGAGCGATGATGAGAAGGCGCAACTTATCGAGCGGTCGGGTGCCGTCGACGGCGACGCGTTGTTCTTCGGCGCTGGAGACCGTGCCGTCACGAACGAATTGCTTGGCCGGGTCCGTGTATATCTTGCGGAACAGCTAGACCTAATCGACCATAATGCAGCAGCGTTTTGCTGGATCGTCGACTTTCCAATGTTTGAATGGAATGAGGACGATAAGAAAGTCGACTTCTCACACAACCCCTTTTCGATGCCGCAGAGCAGTCTGGACGGGTTGAACGAAGAAGAATTGTTAAACGTGCTCGCGTATCAATACGACGTCGTATGTAACGGCGTCGAGTTGTCGTCTGGCGCAATCCGGAATCATCGTCCTGAAGTGATGTTGAAGGCGTTCGAAATCGCGGGGTATGACGAAGACACCGTCAAGTCAAAATTCCCCGCACTATGGAAAGCGTTTCATTACGGTGCGCCGCCTCATGGAGGTATCGCGCCGGGATTCGACCGTATCGTTATGCTGCTCGCGGATGAACCGAATATTCGAGAGGTCATCGCGTTTCCGTTAAACCAAAAAGCGCGTGATTTATTGATGGCTGCACCGAATACGGTCGGCGGACGTCAGCTCAAAGAGCTTCACCTCGAAGTGAAGATGCCGGAAGAGGACGAGACCTAACCGCCTGAAACGTCGGAATCGTTCTTGATGTCGGCGAGGAACTCGATCAGCAGTTCCGCGACTTCTTCAGGCTGATCCCGTGCGACGAGATGACCTGCATCCACGTCGCGAACTTCGATATGCGGGATGTCCGTTCTTAATAGCGCCAATGCGCGATCATCAACGACATCACTGCGCGTCCCTCGAACGAGTAATGATGGCACCTTCACATTCACCCCAGCGCGTCGCCAGCGTTGTAGATCCTCGAGTAATGCCGCCAAGAAATCGCCGGATAGAAAAGTGGCGTCCACCGATTCCACCGCGGGGTTACCGCGTTTTCGGGCCGTACTAATCTTATTCCGTTCGTTGTGTCCGGCTTGAGGTTGTGGCGCTGTAGGAACATCCAGCAAGACGATGCCATCCGCTTGAACACGCTGTTCGCCGAGGAGGACGAGCCCCGTTACGCCACCGATTGACCCGCCCACGAATACGATTGGGCTCCCCGCCAATGCCTCGACGAGAATCGCTGTGTCGTCTAAGAAGTCGTCGAAACGATATTGCGGTGCACGGCCACTTTCTCCGTGGCCGCGAAAATCAGGTGCTATCGTCCGCCATCCAGCCGCGTTGAGGGTAGGCGTAATCGGAGACCAAACGTTACGTGATTCCGCGCCAGCATGCAGCAAGACGACCGTCGGTCCGGAATCTGGGCCTACGACATCGATGGCAATATCGACGCCGTTGCATTGCACAATCGTTTTGCTTGATTGCGCGTTCGACACTCAGTCGATCCGCCTGGCTTTTTGGTTTGCTCCACCTTGATGCAGTATCAGTCCAGTCACCTTGCCTTTATCGTCAAGTTCGAATGTTAGTTGCGCGTCGACCACTTTGAGAAAGAATTTTGTCTCCGATTTAGGGAAGATAGGAACGCGCTGTTGGCCCGTTGCTTGAGTGCGAAGCTGGCTGCCTTTTAGGTCGACATCGATGACGAAGTCGGGCGTGAGTTCATATTTTCCGACATAGCGTTTGAGCACTTTGCGAGGGACGTTCACTTCCTCGTGCTTAACCTCATTTCTCAATGGAATGGACGGGTCCAGCAGATGAAATCCAATGTCGTCGTGACCTGCGCCGCCGACGTTTGTAAGGACGACGACCCCCGTTCTCGTTTCTTTTACAAATCCCGCGAACGTTCGATAGCCGCCCGTCCCGCCGTTGTGCCAGACCACCGGGCCGGGGCCTTTTGCTGAGAGGATGTGCCAGCCGAGCCCAATTTTCATTTGCGCACCGCCTGCCTGCGCACGGGGACGGTGGGATTCATTCATAGCGTTGCGCAACGGGGTCTCGATGTATCCAAGGTTTGCGGACAAGAATGCTGTCATGTCTTTCGCGGTCGATCGAATTGCGCCTGCGCCAGCTAGCGTTGGGATGTCCCAATTGGAGACTTGGCGGCGGCCCATATGTCCGGGCGCCAATCGCTCTTGCAGGTCATCGTTAAGTGCGATGCAGGTATCCGGCATTAGGAGCGGTTTAGCGATGCGTTCAACGACAAGTGCTTCGTACGTTTGGCCGGTAGCCCGCTCAAGAAGATGGCCAAGCAAACCGACGCCAAGATTTGAGTACGCGTATTTTTCGCCGATATCGTGATCGAGTTCTACATCGCCCAGACATTCGTAGAGATGTTCGTAGGTGTAGTCGGCGAACGGATTAAGTGCGGACTTTGGCCGGAAATTATTCGGCATGCGCGGTAAGACGGAGTTTTGGACGGACAGGTGCTCAAGGGTGATCAACTTGCCGTCGCGTGTTGGAACGCTCACACCGTCCGGCAAATGTTTCTCGATGACATCGGCGTACGCAACTTCGCCGCGCGCCACCGCATCCGCGAGCAGGATGCCGGTGAATACTTTTGAGATGGAGCCTATTTCGAAGACCGTGTGTTCATCCGGAGATTCCCCATCGCCTGCCTTTTTTTCGCCATAGCTGAAATACGTCGTAGTGTTTTCGTCGACGATTCCAATGACAATACCCACGAGTTTCTCGTCGGCGATGCGGTTTTCAATTGTGGATACGACCGTTTGGGGTAGGTCTACGGCATGGGCGACGAATGAACTAGCCAAGGCGGCGATGGTAAACAGTACTCGCCGTTTCAAAACACGCATATCGGACTCTCCCTGTGAAACGAGGAACATTAATAATGCACTCTACGCGTGCCTTCCCCCATTGTCCATGGGTTGGACCGCAGCCGATCGCGGGAGGTTTAGGTGGACTCGTGATCCACGAGCGCGAAGGTGAGCAACCACGCGACGATGTTTACGCTGCCGAGCGCGGCGAGTGCGCCAACTGCGCCGAGTGCCGGGATGGTCGCGAGTTGGCCGACGATCCACGGAGCCAGTGCGCCGATCGCCCAGGCCAGGCCCATGAGCACGCCGCTGATGAGGCTACTTTCGTTCGGGAATCGTTCTTGGCCTAGTGCGACGCCGATTGGGTTCGCCATATTCATGAGTCCACCCGTCGAGAAACACAATAGCGCAAAGATCGGTAGTGGAAGATGCGGTGAAAACACGGTCGCGTAGAAACTCAGCATCGACAAAAAAGTGGTCGCGATGAGCAAGCGCCTACGACCGAATCGGTCGGCGAGATAGCCTGCAGGCACTAGGCCGAGTGCAGCGCCTAAGACGAACCACACCAGCGCGCCGCCGCGCACCGTCCACATCGGATAGCCTTTGGCTTCCATAAATTCGGGGAGCAGAAAAAATAATCCTTGGCCTAGAGCGGACATAAGCGCGAGC